>JAKAPN010000205.1 GCA_021822995.1 archaeon | reverse complement strand
AGGGGCGGGCTTCATCGGGAGCCACGTCGTCGACAGGCTGCTGGAGGAGGGGTACGAGGTGACCGCCGTGGACAACCTCAGCGAGGGGCACCTGGAGAACGTCGCCCACCTGAAGAACGACAAGCGGTTCAGGTTCGTCAAGCTCGACCTCAAGGACAGGGGCGCCACCATGAAGGCGGTGAAGGGGAACGACGTCGTGTTCCACATGGCCGCCCAGGCCAACATACGGAAGAGCATCGTCGACCACAGGGGGGACCTCGAGAACAACCTGATGGCGATGATAAACGTCCTCGACGGGATGGTGGAGCACAAGGTAGGCGATCTTGTTTTCGCCTCGAGCTCTGCGCTTTACGGGGAGGCGAAGGTCACCCCGACCCCCGAGGACTATCTTTCGCACCAGACATCCCTCTATGGGGCCTCGAAGCTCGCATGCGTGACAGCAAGGGCAAACATCCTCACGGAGGACGGGGCCAAGCAGATAAGGGACGTCAAGGTCGGAGATCGCGTCTACACGCACAAGAACAACGTGAAGCGGGTCACAAGGACTTTCAAGAGACTCTACGACGGTGAGCTCATCAACATTAGATTCGGTTCGGGCGACGGGCGGAAGCACATCCACATGCCCGAACGGACCTTCCCGGATTTGCCCATCAATTGCGAAGTCTCGGCGACTCCTGAGCACCCGGTCCTTACGGAGGCCGGATGGAAGCCCGTGGGCGGGCTAAGGGCAGGAGACAAGGTGGCCATCGTCGCCAACAGGTGCATTTCGTGCAGGAAACTCATCCCCTACTGGACCATTACCTGCTCAGTCGCGTGCACATACGCCGCCTTTCCTGACATCAAGGTCAAGATAGGCAACAAGACCCGCGGCCATCCGAACTATAACGGGCACCTGTTCAAGAACCCCGCCTGGCGAGCAGAGTGGCTGAGGAGGACCCTCCAGCACAACGAGATGAATACGGACGAATTCTACATCTCGCTGCTGATCAAAGAAGCTGGCGGTGGCAGTTTCAAGTATGTAGGAAATGGCCAAGCTGTGATAGGTGGATACTGTCCAGACTTCGTTTCGGAGCCTCTCAAGGCAATCATCGAGTACCAGGGAAGGAGTGGTGCGAGTGATGTCACCCGAGACCAGGAAAGGAGGTTGGAGTCATTCCGCGATGCAGGGTACAAAGTCCTCGTCCTCACCAGCAAGGAGGACCTCAGGCGCCCCGTGCAGACCATCCAGAAGATCAAGGCCTTCATTAGCGAATGCATTGCGATAGCCGTGCGGACAGACCCCGAATTCATCTTCGCGCCAGTCCAAAAAGTAAGAGTGAGCAGGCGCGCTCATTCCCGAAGGCCGATCTGGGTCTACAACTTGGAGGTTGAGGATGACAACTCGTACATCTGCCAGGGCATCGCGATGCACAACTGCGAGGCGTGGGCCGAGAGTTTCGTGCAATTCGCCCCAATCAAGGTCTGGTCGTTCCGGTTCGCCAACGTCGTCGGGGAGAGGTGCAGGCGCGGGGTCATCTGGGACTTCGTCCACAAGCTGCAGAGGAACCCGAAGGAGCTGGAGATACTTGGGAACGGGAAGCAGAGCAAGGAGTACCTCCACGTGAAGGACTGCGTCGAGGGGATGATGACGGGGTGGAGGAAGTCCCAGGGGCCGGTCGAGGTGTTCAACCTGGGGCAGCCGAGGCAGACCCTGGTGGACGAGGTGGCCGACCTGGTGATAGGGGAGATGAAGCTCGACGGGGTGAAGCGGCGGTACACCGGCGGGGAGCACGGATGGATAGGAGATATCAAGCTCGTCGAGCTCTCTCTGGAGAAGATGAAGAAGCTGGGATGGGAGCCCAGGGTCTCACCTGAAAAAGCGATAAAGCTGACGGCGCGGTGGACGCTGGACAGCAGTTGACCACGTTCAGCGGCAGGGTCAGTTTCGAGTGAGGCTTTGCTGTTTGTGTGCGGAAATGCAAAGATTGGCATCGTCCACCTGGGAACGATGTCCGGAGAAACGGTCACATCTGAATTGTCACATCTAGTGTTGCCGAAGCCAGGTTAGAACTCTTGAAATTCGACGTGAAGTGAGTAGCCCGGTGAGAGGCCATTTCAGTGCGCTCTTGTCGACTGCTCGATTTAGTCCATGGCAGAAATAAATTTGTCACGCCTAACTGACTTCCTCAGAGTGGTAAGAGCAGCTTCTAATTGGTACGACGTCATCCCTGTAGTTCTGCGATTACAACGCAAAGTCATAGTGAATTTCAGAAATGGTTTGCGTTTCTATTATGTGAATGATTTGTTTTCATTAGAGCATTTCGTGGAGCAGCCCTACCGCCTAGCCCAAGTTCGAGGCAGGATTGTAGTGGATATCGGCGCTTTCACCGGTGATTCAGCTATTTATTTCGCATACCGGGGCGCAAAGAAGGTCATAGCATTTGAGCCAGTCCAAGAGACATATCGCCTCGCGATTGAAAATGTTAAATTAAATGGATTTCGAAACATACACATACGGAATGAAGCGCTTTCTATGAATGAAGGAGAGGTGTTTGTGGATTCGAAGATTCAAAACCACCACAGCTTTTCCCTCCCCAGTCGCACTAGCGTTACGGGAGTCAAAGTTCAGACGTGCACCTTAAGTGATGTTGTTAGCGAACTGGGCACTGACGAGGCGGTTCTTAAGTTGGATTGCGAAGGATGCGAATATGATTTGCTTTTGAAATCAGATGACCAGACAATTTTGCGGTTTGAACAGGTGATTCTCGAAGCTCACTCAGGTACCGGTTCTCTCGTCAAAAGGTTGAGGGAGTTGGAGTACTACGTCAAAGTGATGGATATCAAGGGGCACGAAATTTCAGAAGAAGACACTCGTGCCTTGGCCCTTTTGTATGGGTCTAGGCGTCAATAAGATTTGAAGGCACTGGTGGCCGCCCGCCACGGTTCCATCGGGACCCACCCGGTTGACAGGACTGTCAAAGAAGCGGCAAACCTGGTGATGCAGTTGACCTTAATCAGTAGTTGAACTCGATGTTAGATTGATTTTGACTACCTTTGTAAGGTGTTTGCATAGTGGCCGACAGCAAGTTTGCGCGTTGGAACTCATCAGGGGTGGTTGGGTAGCATTCAGCTCGTCCCAAGACTCGAACTGCATCTTGCTGAGAGCAGCTGTTGGACAGTGAAGCTGTATTGACGGAGCTAGCGCTTACCTCAGACGTCAGGTTGGCCGCCATGAGGGACCAGGTGACTGTAGTGATTCCCACGCTCGACGAAGGAGAGGCCATAGGGCCCCTGATAGACGAGGTGAA
>JAKAPN010000204.1 GCA_021822995.1 archaeon | reverse complement strand
CTGGTCAAGGACTCTCTGGACAAGGAGTAGCCGGTGGCGGATGATCCGGGACAACTTAGAGCTCAACTCCGGACTCGTGAAGTTCAGGGGCAAGGAGAGCGTAGTCGCGTACCTTGAGACCCTCTTGCAGTATTACAAGGCGAGGCAGGAGGAGTACGGACACCAGCTCGGCGAGCAGCTGAGGAGCGCGCCTAGCGCCCCTCCTCCGAAGGAGAAGAAGGAAGACTCGAAGAAGGACAAAGGAGCCCAGGTGCCGCGGGGTTGGGCCAAGGTAGGCACTCTCCCCGTGAACTCCTCAGACCCGCAGGGGGCTCTAGCACAGGTGACCCTCAGGATCGTGGACGACTACAAGTCCCGCGTGGAGCGGGTGTCTGACGCCCTAAAGTCGTTCCAGGACGTGGACACGCTGAGCCAGCAGGGGACGAAGTCGTACACCCTGTTCGTCTTCAAGGGGGTACCTGAAGGGGTAATAGTCGAAGGGATGGCAAAGCACGAGGTTTTCGCTTTCACCGCGAGGTTCAGGGCCGTCTAGTCGCCTTTACCCCTCCTGGGCCCGGAGGGGCGCCTGTCCAACGTCCTTCGCGCGGCTTGGGCAAAGCCCTTGGCGTCACGTACGGCAGGCTCCGCGCTTTCAGCAGAGAAGGTCAGGGCATAATCGGCTTCTTCCCTGAGGTTCATGGCGTTTTCGAAGTTCGCCAGGTTTGATTCGCTCACCCTGCCAGTCTTTCCGTAAAGCTCCTTTAGGGCCGCCAACAGAGCCCGGTGGCTTCTCTCACGGTAGCCCGCCCTGTAGAGTAGTGCCCTGCCTGAATGGAAGATGGAGTAATACCCCTTTATGGTCGCCTACCTGAAATCTGACTCGGCCAGGGACAACTTCGCCCGCTCGAGGTCGTAGGCTGCTCCTCGCATTTCGAGGTCCACGGCGTGCTTGCCAAGACTCGCTTTGGTGACCTTCCTGTCGTCCACCAGGCGCCCGAAGATCGCGCTCATTCTCCCTTCTGCCACAGGACGATACCTCTCGCCGCCTGTTCATAGAACGCCGGGTCCTCTTTTTTCAGGCCGCTGAACTCCAGCTGGCTCAACACCACAGGAGCAATGTTTCTCCCGGCTTCCTTTCCGCCTTGCGAGAGCGCCTCCTCCGTCCCCCTCTTGTCAGCCGTGACGATTAGGAGGTCGATGTCGCTCTCCTCCGTGTCGCTGCCGTCAGCCACGCTCCCGAAAAGCACGACTTTGTTGGAGACTTTCCTCAGCGCCCGGGACAGCCCGCTCAGCTCGGTCAGGTTTAGGAAGATCTTGAGGTGCCGGGCTGCCGGGTCGTCCAGGTTGTACCTGTACAGATGGATCTTGCCCCTGGGCTCTCTGGTGACCATGTCCAGCTCCCTCAGTCGATTCAGGACCTGGTTGGTCTTCCCCACGCTCACCTTGGCCTTCCTCGCTATCTCTCTTTGGTAGTAGGACCTCGTGGGGTTGGCGGCGAGAAGCGCGAGTATGCCCAGCGTGTACCTATCCAGGGAGGGAAGGCGCTTCGTCGGCATTCACACGCGTGAACGTATGTTCTTGGATATGAACGTTTCCCAGGCCCATCCGGAACCCGGTGCTTCACCAGCGCAGCGCACCAGGGAGATGGAAGAGCGCTATTTTCTGGCAGCCTGGAAGAGCAGGGGGAGGTTGTTCCCAAGGACGATGGCGCCCAGAATCAGGTCTGCAGAGGCCAGGACCAAGAAGGCCATGTACTTCAGGAGCCTGTACTGGAACTCGTCTGTGCTCCCCCTTCTGAAGGCGACGAGGTAGAAGAGCGGGACGACGGGGATGAACTTCAGGAGGTATGCGACCATGAACCCTTCGAAGCCGAGCCTGAACAGCGCGGCCCCCAAGGGGTTGAGCTCGACGAAACCCCTGCTGAGCTCGGCGGCGTACAGGGTGCTTATCGTGTCCCAGAAGTTCAGGAGGACGAACCCCGTGAGGAGGGGCCAGAGGGTCGTCTGGATCAGCTCGACGTTGAGCTTCATTATGAACCTCCTTTCACGCTCGAAGGGGGCCCAGATGGGGCGCATACCGGGCGCTGGATGAGACGGGCTGGATTAGAAGAATATGGATTGTTAATCAATAATTCCTGTCCTGAAGCGTTAATATGACCGGAAGGGACCGAAGTTCAATGAAGATACCGGGACAGCAAAGAAAAGCTATCTCGCCAATCGTAGCAACAGTCCTCATCATCGCAGCCACACTCATCGCAGCAGCGGCAATCCTCGGGTATGTGTTCGGCATATTCGGATCTGCGAGCAACACAGCAAACGTCTCCATAGTCGGAGCGACAATCCCATCTGGGGTTACAGTCACCGCAAGCACATTCACCGTGGCCTGCGCAACGGCTACCGGCGCTGGGACAATTTCATGGTCCAACACAGGATCCGCTGGCGCGACCGCTAGTACGGTATTCCTCACTTACGGTGGTAATACCTACAACGGCGCGGTTCCGGCCGCTTGTGCGCCACTTGCAGCGAGTTCGTCAGGAAACATCTACATCACAGTAGTTCCAGTTGCTCCGGTAAAGGGAAATGCATTCAACGGATACGTAACCCTTTCCAACGGGGCACAGGCAAGTTTCACAGGGACCTTCTCCTAGGCGAGATTCCGCTGGCGGCGTGGTGACAACACCCGCCGTCCTCTTTTGTTTTGGTTCTCGGCAATACAGGCGTTTCTCGTTCCCCGGCATTCGAACAAACAGCGACATACTTCACACCCCGGAGCCTACCCAGAGGGCACCCCCGACCCCGGGTCGGGATTCAATCCGATGGATGACGGTACGAAGACTGGAATAGTAGATGCATCAGGTACGGAGCGACTGAAGTGGAGGGTCACGCTTTCGCAGCTCTTTCCCGGTGTGCTCACTTCTGATGGCCCCGTTTGGATTGAATCTCCGTAAATGCCGTCGATGTTAAATGGGCCTCGGCCCATCTTTACCGCGGCTGGCGCGGAAAGATCCTCAGAAAAGGTCCCTGGCTCGGCAGAGTGGCGCTTAGCTCCGCCCTGGAAACCAGGATCAGAGCCGTGGTCAGGCAGGAGGTCGAGAGGTCGGAAAAGAGGCTCGACACCAGGCACGATGGACCAGAGTCCACCACGAGTCACTCAAGAAACGGATGCCCATTGTCCAGAAAATCCCCTACATGGGGGCCTGCTTGGAAATTGTAACGAGAGGCACTGCGAGATAGACCCAGCAGTCGGTCATCCATCAGAGGCTGACGGAAAGGACTCGATGGGCCGAAGGACGACCCTCCCAAGAGACATAATCCAGAGTCCAAG
>JAKAPN010000203.1 GCA_021822995.1 archaeon | reverse complement strand
TGAACCCGAGGAACTGCAAGGGGAGCAGCCACGAGGAGAAGATGAGCGGTACAAGCTGCTCCGATACAGGTGGCACGCGAAGAACTTCCTGAAGGCGTGCTGGGTCGACCCCGACTCGGAGGAGTTCGACAAGGAGTTCGACGCAAGGACCCTCCCAGAGCAGGGGTTCTCCGTGGGAGAAGGGCCGCTGAACCCGGGCTCCTTCAAGCACAGGGCCTGGGCCACCCATCACGCGGCGTGCATCTGCACGGTCATGGTGGGGGTGGCGAAGACAGCGACGGAGATTGGGAGGCCAGACCTGTCGAGGTGCGTCAGATGCTTCAACGGGTAGGAGGTGAATTACGCACAGCCCTCGGGATTACTAGACACAATTGTGCCAAAGCCCCGTCCTACTCGCTAACTGACCGTTAGCTGCCCGGTCATCCAGCCGGGGGTTGACATCGCGCCTCCACTTCCATCGGGGCCGAAGCCGCAGGGGGTCATGCATAGCCACGTGTAGTTGCCGGTCTGGTCGAACATCAGATAGGCTATCTCCGTCGAGCCGCCGACCACCGGGACGCCGATGCCAAGCTGGGGAATCGAGAAGGTGTGAGCGACCGAGTCGGCCGGGACAGAGGTGACATTCATCCCGACGGACATCATCTGGGCCATCGTTTCGTTGGCTACGCCTGTGGCGAGGGTACCGTTATAGAAGGACATCACTCCACCTACGGTCCCCTCGACCTTTGCTTCTTGGGCAGAGACGCCTGAAGTGGGCGTGTCGTAGGAGAATATCGTAAGCTGGACGAGCCTGTGGGCAGGCAGTGAGATGTTCGCCGAGGACTCCAGCCCATGATCACCCAACACGTAGAACTTCGGCTGCATGGTCGTCGAGTTCCACGCAACGCCCATGATCTCCACCAGCGTCAGCTTGTAGGTGGTGTTGCTCGCCGTCGAACCTACCTGAATCGAAGATGTTGGACCGGCGGGTGCGGATGAGCTGGGCACAGTGGTCCCGAAACCCCATCCTATCCCAATGCCTGCGGCCGCAACGAGTACCATTGCTACCAAGATGACGATTGCATCATTGAGGGCTCTATCCATCTGTGTCACTTGCTTAACGTGTTAGGGGGTGATATGTATAAACTGCCGACATGGTTCTCAAGATTGGGAAAGGCTCGCACACCCGGCCTGGACCTATTCTGAAGCTTCAACCCTCACCCTAATGAAACGTCTTCTCGCATAATACCCTGCGCCGAGCAGAACTGCTCCCAGGAGCACCACTGCCACCAGGGGAGAAGACAGCAGGCCTTCGACGTCATTCTGAATCACAACCTCATAGATGTTGAACAAGTCTGAGCCAGGGGTGGGGAGCATCCTGTTCAAGAGGCCGAGAGCGACCGTCACGGCTCCCATGGACAGGAAGATGGCCCCTGCGAGCAGCTTTGAAGAGTGGATGGTCCCCATCCCTGTGTTTATCATTCTGCCCTGCAAGAAGCGTCGGACGGCATTGCTTCTGTCCATGAGAGAGGCAGCGACGAATAGCGGGAAGACCATCCCGACAACGTAGGCTGCGCCCACAAGCGTAGCCCCGAACAGCGAACTCGTGAGGGCTGTGAGGACGAGGATTCCTGCGAGCACAGGGGCGCAGCAGGAACTCGCGACTCCTGAAAAGACCCCAAGGGTGAAGACGGCTGGAATCTCAGTCCTCTCTAGGTTCACGTCGGGGTTGAACATCGGAATCAGCTGGATGCCTAGGAGCGAAGCCGCACCGAGAAAGAGCATGAAGAACCCTCCTATTACGAACAGGAGCGAATGGTTCAGGCCGATGAATGTCGAGAGGGCAAACACGCCCAAGGCTATCGGAAGGAGGATGGCTGCCACTCCCAGAGCAAAGACGAATGTCATGCTCAGGACCGCCGTTCTCTTCTTGAAGGCCGAAGCGAGGTAGGAAGGGAGCAAGACGCTAAAGCAGCACGGCATGGCCAGGGCTACAATGCCGGCGAGGAATGAAACGATGACCGAAGCGGCGAGAAACGCCTCCCCGGACATTTCAGATGCCTCTTGCTGCCTTCCTTACAGCTTCCTTCAGCGGCTCCTCCGGTATCTTCCCCTTTGCGAACAGAGAGCCGTTGATGAAGACTGCCGGAGGGTAGAGTATCGCGTTCTCGATGGAGAGGGCGACCCCCTCCTCAGAGGTGAAGTCCACCTCTCGCACCCTCATCCCAGGGAGCTCGTCCTTCAGTTCCCCTACAATCCGCTTTATGCGGAGGCAGGGGAGGCATCCCTCCTTCGAAATCACTGCAACCTCGACTTGGTTGTTCAAAGCGGCTCACCCGAGGGCCGACTTCACGGCCTGAATGAGCTGGTCCATCGGGACGTACATTGTGGTAGTGCCGTAGTCCTCTCTCCAGAGTATCTTCCCGTCTTTCCCTACCAGGATGAAGGTGTGCGCCGGTGTCATCCCCGGGTGCATCGACCCGCTTCCGGCCCCCATTGTGGTGTACGCCGTGTCCACCTTCAACGATGAGTCCGACAGAATCATCATGTTCGATATTCCGTTGTTGTGCGCCCATGTTCCCAGGCTCGAAGGAGAATCGGTGGTTATGGAGACAACGGTGAGGCCCATCTGCCTGAATGTCGAGTAGTCCTTATCGATGTCGACCATCTGCTGAAGGCAGGGGCTGCACGAGAGTCCTTCGTTGAAGAAGAGCAGTACGTCAGACTTGTTCGCAAAGTTGGCGAGGTTGAACGTGGTTCCGTTGGCGACAGACGCTAACTCGAATTCAGGCGCCTCCTGGCCAGCCTGCAACATCACGGAACTCCCCCCGGTCCCGACCGCCACGAGATAGGCGATAGACCCTACAGCGGCAGCAAAGAGGGCAATCACTGCGATGGCGTTCCTCGTCCCGTGGCCTTGTTTCCTCAACGATTTCCGATGCTTAGCCATGCCGGGGCACTTCGCTGCCTGTCCCTCCCATCCGTTTCATCTGGGAGTCGCTCCGGGCTTCCAGACCATGGCCAGGACTCCGCCGACGATTCCGAGTATTGCGCCGATGAAGAAGCCACCCATTCCGAAGAAGCTGAGTATCGAGAAGACAAGCACGAGCAACCCCCAGGTCGAAGCGTTGTTGGGCCGCGCGTAGATCATGATGGCGCCCACGAGGACGACGATTCCCGCGATTAGGCCCACGGCAGCGGCGCCGTAGAACCATCCCCCGCCCCCGAAACCCTGCATCATCCCATAGTACCCGTTCGTCATGCCATAGTATCCACCCATCATGCCGTAGTACGGTGTCCCGTAGGAGAAGGTCATCATCATGCCTACTCCGGA
>JAKAPN010000202.1 GCA_021822995.1 archaeon | reverse complement strand
GGCCCTGTAGGGGGTGGCGGTGGTTATAGATATTGTCCATGTTGCGCATGCGCAATATTTAACTACTGTTTATTGTATAGCCCATGATGCGCAAGATGGCCATAACAGCTACCTCACCTGTCCAGGACGAACAGCTCTCGGCCCTCGACTCCCTCGCAAGGGAGTTCGAGGAGGCCTTCGCCGAGCTTTCAGAGAGCGCCGAACGCGAGCTTTCTGGGAGGGCTTTCGTCTTCAGCAGGTACGGGAGGGAGCTGTATCCGTACTTCGAGGCGACAGACGCGTCATTGGTCCCTGGGTGCATAGTTCCCGTCAAAGAAGGGCGGCCAATCGCGTCCGTCGACTCGACGTGCGTCTTGGTGGGGGAGACCTCCCAGGGCTCCCTGTATGCCGCCCGGACAGCCGTGGGCGTCTCGTACGAAGGGACCCTCAGGCGCTTCTTCAGGCTGGGGCCGATACTCGTCTATGCTAACGCTTCGGGGCTGACCGGCCTCGCCCCCCGCCTCCCGTCCGCAGAGCTTGACCTGCTCCTCTCCGACCACGCCGTGGCGGAGAGGTTCATCCGGAACACGATCGAACGGCGGGTGGTGGAGGCCCTCTCCGAGGGGGACGACAGGACGATAGTGATGGCCGACGGGTCGCTCAAGCACCCCATGGGGCAGCTGACGGGCCCGCTCCGGAGGGGGTCGAACCGCTCGATGGTGGGGTTCTCGAAGTCGAGCAGCCTGATACTGTCGGAGGACCTGGTCAGCTCGCTCTCGGGGGCCAGGGTCCCCTCCTATCACACCGTCGACCGGGGGCCTGTGGGGACGGTCCTCGCGAAGTTCGCCCCCGACGGCCTCGTGTTCAGGCTCGACATAGCCTCCTCCGAGCCTCACCCTGCGGTCCTCGGGAGGATACTCTGGAACGACGCCTTCGCCTCCGGGTACCCTGACTCGCTGAAGGTCGCCCACCACCTCTCGATCTTCTCGAAGGCGGACGACCAGGCCCTGAAGGCATACGTGGCCAAGCGCTTCCGCGTGAGGCCCCTCCACGCCTTCCCGCTCAGGACCATCGCCCTCGGGGGGTTCAGGGGAGGGGCATAGGCGCGAAGGTCCTCAAGAAGGAAGGGGGCGACATACTCGTCGTGGCGTCCCCGAGGGAGAGGGTGCGCATCGGGGACTATCTGGTGGCTTCTGAGCCTGAAAGGGACCTGGTGCTTCAGGTCTATGACGAGAGGTACCTCGACGTCGAAGGGATAGAGGAGGAGATAGCCAGGGAAGAAGTGCTATCCGCCTCGGCACCGGGGGTGACGTCCGACCCGACCGGGCTCGCGACCATCTCCACCCTGATACGCGACATGAGGATCCTCCTCTGCAAGGCCAGGGGGACGATAACGGGCCGAAAGCTCACTCCCCGGGTCGACTGGATGCCGTCGAGGACCAGCTCCAGGGTCTCGCGGCTGCTCGTCGAGGACCTCGCGGGGACGGTGGCCCCCCTCGGGTCGAGGACCATAATGGTCGGCACCGTGGACGGGGGGTCGCCCTTCGGCATCCCCGCGGAGGCGCTGGACGGGAGGATAACCGTGATCACGGGGCGGAAGGAGTCGGGCAAGTCCCACCTGGCCAAGATACTGCTGCGGGGGCTCCTGGCGAACGACGCCTACTCGGTGGTCTTCGACCTGAACGACGAATACGCGTCGGTGGGGCAGCGGGAAGACGGCTCTGACACAGGGGTGGGGCAGAAGGTGAAGGTCCTCAGGCCGGGGCGGGACCTGAAGTTCTCCCTCGCGTCGGTGGGCCTCCGTCCCATCTCCAACCTCCTCTCCCACTCGCTGGACATGCCTGGGACCTCCCTCAGGGAGTTCGTGAAGATATGGGAGCAGCTTGACAGCAGGGACGAGCTCTCGCTGGCGTCCCTTGAAGCGGCCATACAGCAGTGGAGGTGCAACGAGTTCGTGAGAGACGCCCTGTTCGCGCGCTATCATACCCTCGCCTCCTGCGGCCTCTTCACCGACTCGGCTCACCTGCAGGTCGACCTCCAGGACTTCTTCACCCTGAACAGGAAGGGAGGGACCATGGTGGTGTCCCTGAGCGGGGTCTCGCCCCTGAACAGGAAGATGGTCGTGGAGCTGATGCTCTCGAAGATCGTCGAGCTCCTGGAGAGGCGGAAGATCCCCCCTGTCTTCCTCTTCGCCGAGGAGGCCCACCTCTACCTGAGGGACACCTACTGGGAGGACCTGATCACAAGGATGCGGCACTTCGGCGTCTTCACCGTCTTCGTGACCAACCAGCCCGACGCCATAGACCAGAAGATCTACCGCCAGGTGGACAACATCTTCCTCTATAACTTCAGCAACGACTCCGACCTCGCCATGGTGTCCCAGGCCTCCATGGCCGATGCCGACACGGTCAAGGCCATAGTCAGGACCCTCCCGCCGCGGATGTGCCTCATGCTGGGGCACGCCGTGAGGGACCTCCCCGTGGTGGTGAGCGTGGACAGCTTCGACTCCCCGCCGAGCGGCCTGACGAGGCGGTTCTTCTCCCAGCAGATCGAAGTCGGCGCCTGAGCGCGTCAGGGGACCTGGGTCACCACCAGGTACGAGTCGGCCATCACGTTCGCCGCCCCCGACGACATCCCCTCGAACTCCAGCTGGAAGGTCCCAGCCGGCCCGAACGTCACGAACGCCGTCCCTAGGAACTCGCACCCCAGAGACGGGGACGTGCAGCTCCCCGGGTACGTCTGGGTCTCTCCGAGCGACGCCCCCTGCTGCGAGGTGCACACGTTGGAAGGGGGCTCGGCGTTCGACCCCGCGATGGAGAAGTCGGTCCCGCCGCAGAACATGAACGTCGTCCCTGACGGCGCGGAAAGGGCGAACATCCCCGGGTTCGACGAGGTCCCTGACTGCCAGAAGCCTACGTAGAACTGGACGACGTAGGTCTGACCGGAGGCCCCGTCGAAGGAGAGCCCGGGGACCCCCACGTACGTCGTCGACGTGGTGGACTCCACGGACCCCGTGCCATAGTAGCCCGGGGCCCCGCCGGACGAAGACCCGGGGTAGTACCAGAACGTGTCCCCGAGAGAGGTCAGGAGCCCCACCGAGCTCCCGGGCGCGGCTCCTGACACGATGGCGTCGTAACGCGACATGCAAGTCTCGCTCCCGGGGGAGCAGGCCCCGGCGGGGACCATCGACGCGACTTCTTCCCCTCCCCCGGCAGGGAGGGCGGCTGAAGTGGCGACCGCGTAGACCGTGCCGTTGGGGTAGTCCAGGATCAGATGGTTGAAGACGACGCCGGTCCCCCCGAGGTTCACCGCGGCAAGCGCCGAGGCGCTCCCGGAG
>JAKAPN010000201.1 GCA_021822995.1 archaeon | reverse complement strand
CTTCACCTTGATCGAATCCGACTCGAAGAACCTGGGGAGCCCGTAGGCGTCCTTCTCCGAATAGGGAGGGACGCCGTAGTTGCCGATCAGCGGATAGGTGAAGGCGAGTATCTGGCCGGCGTACGAGGGGTCGGTCATCGACTCGAGGTAACCCACCATCCCGGTGTTGAAGACCACCTCGCCAATGGAATCTACCTCTGCGCCGAACGAGCGCCCATAGAATATTGAACCGTCTTCAAGTAGAAGGAGGGAATCCTTCGCCGGCTTGACCACTCTAAGAAAAATTCCCAAAGCCGTTCCACTTTTAAATATTTGGAGGGGCGGATTGTTCAGCGGCCAAGAGTCGGGACCTGTCGAACGCTTAAATCGCCGGCGGGGCTCGACATAGAACGGGCTCAAAATTCAGAAAAGCGTCCGCTCGCAGGCCGGAAAGTCAGGAACGGTCATTAAGGTTCTAGGAGGGGGTCACACAGCTTGAGCCCCAGCGCAGACTTCCTCGGAAGGGATGTGGTGAGCGCCCGGGACTTCAAGCGGGACCAGTTCGAGCAGCTCCTCCACGGGGTAGAAGACCTCGAGAAGCGCAAAGGGAGCCTGGACGGAGCGCTGAAGGGGAAGCTCGCCGCGCTCCTCTTCTTCGAGCCGTCGACGAGGACTTACTCCAGCTTTCAGATAGCCGCAGAGAAGCTTGGGATGAGGGTGTCTGGGTTCGCAGGTCCAACCGGCTCTTCTATCACGAAGGGCGAGACGCTCCATGACACGCTGCGCATGTTCGAAGGGTACGGGGCGGACGTCTTCGTAATCAGGCACTCGAAGATGGGGGCCGCGAGGTTCGCGGCGGAGATCTCCGACACCCCTGTCATCAGCGCCGGAGACGGCAGCAGAGAGCACCCGACGCAGGCGATGGTCGACCTCTACGCCATCCACAAGGCGTTTGGAAGGATCGACGGACTGAAGGTCGGGATGCTCGGAGACCTCAGATACGGCAGGACGTCGTCGTCTCTCGCATACGCACTGTCCAACTTCGACGTAGACATCACGTTCATCGCCCCGGACGCGCTGCAGATGAGGCCCGAGGTGACCCAGCTCCTCAAGCAGCGAGGCGTGACCCCGAAGAAAGAAAGCGCGCTGAAGAGCGTCGCCGGCTCGCTCGACGTGCTCTACGTCACCAGGATACAGAAGGAGAGGATACCCGACCCGACCGAGTACGAGAGGGTGAAGGGGATGTACGAAGTGAACCTGGAGGCGTTAAGGGATTCGAAGCCGTCACTGAAGGTCCTCCACCCGCTCCCAAGGGTGGACGAGCTCTCGACCGAGATCGACGAGACCAACTACGCCCAGTACTTCGTCCAGGCGGCAGGCGGCCTCCCGCTGCGGATGGTGCTGCTGAACCTGATCCTCGGAGGCGCGTCCTGATGCCCGACGAATCAGAGAGGATGCTGGTCAGCAGGATAGAGGAGGGGACGGTCATAGATCACATCCCGGACTGGAGGGCAAACACCGTGTCCAGGGTACTCAGGATGGACAAGCTGGCAAGGATGCAGGCGGACGTGTCGGTCGCGATCCTCCAGAACGTCACGAGCAAGAGCTTCGGGAGGAAGGACATCGTCAAGATAGACAAGTGGCATGTCGACGAGAAGGACGCCGACATACTCTGCCTCGTCTTCCCGAACATCACGGTCAACTATATCGACGAGGGGAAGGTCTCGAAGTACGAGCCCAAGGTCCCTGACACCATCGAGGGGAGGATAAGGTGCCCCGAGCTCAACTGCATCTCAAACACGGAAAGGGAACCAGTGCTGCCGAGGTTCAACACGCTGAAGAAAGAGAGGCTCCTGCAGTGCCACTACTGCGACGCGCTCCTCGCCTTCGACAGCGTCCCTGAATACGTGAGGACGTAGCTCCGATGGAGCACGACCTCGTCCTAGAAGGGAGGGTCGTGACCCCCGGAGGGATCCTCGAGTCTGAGGTGGGGGTCAGCGACGGTACGATAGCCGAACTCGGCCATGGTCTCAGGGGGGCAAGGAAGATCCATGCCGGTGGGAGGCTGATATTCCCCGGCTTCATCGATATCCACGTCCACCTCCGTGAGCCAGGGTGGGAGCAGAAGGAGGACTTCCGCACTGGTTCGTCCGCCGCGGTTCACGGCGGGGTGACGACGATGGTCGACATGCCGAACAATCCAGTCCCCACTGACTCGCCCCAGGCGCTCGGCGCAAAGGCAGCGCTCGCGAAGAAGGCGAGCATAGACGTCAGGTTCCACGGCGGGATAAGAAAGACCGACCCCGAAGCGGTGGGGAGGATCGCTTCCGGCGTCGTCGGATACAAGCTGTACCTGTCGGAGACCACCGGCGCCGCCCGGTTTCCTGAAGAGCTGCTGCCGCGGGTTTTGGGGTCCGTGGCCGCAACCGGGAAGCCGATCAGCATCCACTGCGAGGACCAGCAAATCATTGACGAGGCGTCCCTTCGCCGGAGGGCGGACCCGCGGCCTGACTCGTACGCTGATGCGAGGCCTGGAGATTCCGAGACCAGCGCGGTGCGAAAGGTGATCGAGTCCCTCAAGGGGGAGCCGTCGCTGGTGGCCAACATCTGCCACGCGTCCACAAGGGAGACTGTTGCCCTGGTGAAGGGCGCGGTTGCGAAAGGGATGCGCCTAAGTTGTGAGGCGGCGCTGCATCACCTGTATTACAACCGGGCTGAGATGCTCGAGAACCCTCTGCTGAGGACCAACCCACCGCTCCGTGGAGAGGATGACAGGCAGGCTCTCCTCGATGCGGTGAAAGGCGGCGGGGTTTCGTTCCTCGTCACTGACCACGCGCCCCACCTCGAAGACGAGAAGGTGTCCCAGGGCCTTGCCGGAGTCCCGGGGCTGGACGACTTCTCTCACGTCGTGTCCTGGCTCATCAGGGCCCAGGGTGTCGCACCCGCGCGAGTCGCGGAGATCGCGGCCGCAGCCCCTGCGAGGCACCTCGGGCTCGCGGACAGAGGAGAGATCGCCCCCGGAAAGAGGGCGGACTTTGCGGTCCTCGACCTGCGAGCCTCGGAAGTCGTGAAGAACGAAAGCGTCCGCAGCAAGTGCGGCTGGTCTCCATACGAGGAGAAAGAGTTCCCGGGACGAGCTAGGTGGGTCGTGCGGGGCGGCGAGCTGCTGATGGACGACTTTGAGCAGGTCAGCTAGCTGCTTCCGGTGCGGCCGAAGTTGATGTACCCGCGGCCACGGCCGGGGCCTTCGGCTTCTTCGCTCGGTATGCGGTCACCAATATGAGGGCGACCATTGCGACTATGATGACCGCGAGCGCGTCCTGGATGGGGACCAGGTAGGAGAGCGAC
>JAKAPN010000200.1 GCA_021822995.1 archaeon | reverse complement strand
CCAGAAGGAGCGGCAGGAGGACGAAGACTATGATCAGCATCTCCCCGATGGTCCCGACCTTCTCCGCGTAGCTCTGCCACCTGAACCTCATGGAGGCGAGGTACTCCCTGGTCCGGTCGGAGAGGTAGAGGACCACGTCCCCGCCCGACTTCAGGACCCCCGTGTACCCGTAGAGGAAGTGCTTGAAGGAGTCGTCAGGGTGGGTCGAAGCAAGGTCGTCCAGAGCGCCTGCGACGTCCTTCCCGAAGCCTATGCTCTTCTGGAGGAGCCTCGCCTCTGCCTCCATGGCGGGGAGGATGTGCTTCCCGACCGTCCCCCTGAAGGCGTCGACCAAAGACCGTCCTGAGGACTGCGTGATTGAGGCGAGGAGGGCGAAGAACGGCAGCTCATCCCTGACGTTGGTCTTCCTCTCCGACACCCTGTTCTTGGCGCTCAGGGAAGGCGTGTAGAAGATTATCGCGGGGATCATCATCAGGGCGAGGAGCGTGGGGCTGACGAGGACCGAGAGAGCGAGCGAGACGGGAACGAAGACCGCAGCGAGCACCACAGAGTAGAACGAGTACCTCGCGGCGAAGGCGTAGGGGTCGAGCTGCATCCCCCCCTTCACCACGTCCCCCCTGATGCCTCGTTCGACCCTCTCCGCGAGCCTGTTCAGGAGGGGGATGCGCCTCGCGATCCTGACAGCCCTGTCCTCCTTCACCTCCCTGACTCGGACGGCGCGCCTCCTGCCGAGGGCCTCAAGGACCGCAGCCACCCTGATCCTGCTCTCCACACCAACATGGAAGAGCGGGAGCAGGACCGCCAGAGCGACCAGCACCACCGCCTCGCCGAGGACGAAGCCGAGCGCGAGGCCTGCGGAGAGCCCCGAGAAAGGACTGATGCTCCGAAGGGCGACGAAGAGAGTCAGGGCCGCTATGACTCCGAGAAGAGCGAAGTAGAGCCCGCCCGCTGAGATCCTGGCCACGTTTGGGAAGGCCCGCCCGCCTTAAAACCGTCAGGGCCCTCTCCGAGCGTGAAGCGAACCGCGCTGGTTTCGGCCTCTGTCGTGCTTCTTCTGCTGTCTTCGATGTCAGTCGGAATGCCAGCCGTGCGCGCAACGCAGAGCAGCATTCCCGGCAGCCTCCTCCCCCCCGTTTCTATCAGGCTCACCGCTATACCGGCCCAGTTGCCGCCAGGCGGCTCCGGTGTCGTCATGGTCCAGCTGGTCGACTCGGACGGGAACCCGTCCCCGGCGAGGGCAGGCGTCACGGTCAGCCTCTTCTCGTCAGACCCGGCAGTCGCCAGCGTCTCCCAACAGGTGGCCATCCCCTTCGGCAGGTCCCACGCCGAAGCCCAGCTGAAGTCCGGGATCGAAGGCTCGGCCACCCTGACCGCCACCGCTGACGGCTTCCTCTCCGGCTCCGCCAAAGTCTCCGCGTCTGTCTTCAGCGACTTCGCGCTCCGGCTGGTCCCGATGAACAACCCGGTCGCCCCCGGCGATTCCGTGCACCTTCGGGTGGGGCTCATGGCTGCCGGGAAGCCCTTCGAGACCCCTGTCGGGGTCCAGGTCTCCGTCTCGACGTCCCTTCAGGGCATACCGCAGCAGACAGTGGAGGTGCAGCCGGGGAGCTCGGACGCCTACGTCAGCGTCCCGGTGCCGTCCGGCTCGTCCCTCCAGGCCTCGCCTTTCATGACAATCACGGCGGCCGCGGCAGGCTTCACGTCCGCCACGACAGGCGTCGGCCTGTCGCTTCAGGGGTCGAACCCGCAGGAGGCCATGGTCGGCCCCCCCGGAGCCAACCTCACCGCCCTGAGCAGCGAGTTCCTGGCAGTCTCTCTGTTCAACGGGACCTTCGCCCCAGCGTCGGGAAGCCTCACACTCGACCTCTTCTCTAGCAACTCTAGCGTCGTTGAACTGAAGGAATCGCAGGTCGCCCTGAGCGGCTCTGACAGCGCTGTCTTCCCGGTTTATGCCAACGCCACCGGGACCGCCCAGATCACGGCGATCGCGCCGGGGCTGAGTTCAATCCCTCTCACTGTGACAGTGGCGGCTCCCTTCAAGCCATCGCTCGGGATATCCCTCCCCTCAAGGGTCAGGTCAGGCGAAACGTACAGCTTCTCCGTGGGTTTCTACGACGGGGCCGAGCCGATGCCCTACGGCCCGGTGGCGGTCCATCTGTCTTCCTCCAACCTCAACGTGACCCTCGCTTCGACCATCGAAGCCTCGTCCCTGGGGTACGCTGTCGGCACATTCACGGCGCGGGGCGCGGGCGTGGCGAACATCACCGCGGTCCTGGAGGGCACAGCGGCCGCGACGGCAACCGTCCTCTCCATCTCTTCGCCCGTCGTCGCTCCGGTCACCTACACCGTGACTGCGCTGTCTGACTCAGGGCCCCTGTCCGGAGTCCCGGTCAACTTCACATACGGCGGCAGGATCTCTTTCGCGGCCACCGGTCCGTCCGGGGTCGTCGCGTTCGCAGCCTACAACGACACGGCGGTCCTGGCGTCGGTTCCGACATCGATTACGCTGGCCAACAGGACCTACTTCTTCACGGGCTGGAGCAACGGCGCACGAAGCGAGAACGTCTCCCTGCTCGCACCGGGGCCGACCTATTCGGTGACGGCGCAGTACTTCAGGAGCGTCGTCCCCACCGCCTACTCCCTGCTAGCGGTCTCGGACGGCCAGGAGCCCGTCGCCGGTATGCGTTTCAACGTGACCAGCAGGGCGCTCGGGGAGAACCTGACGCTCACAACCGACAGCAGGGGGGAAGCCCAGTTCGTCCTGCTCAACGCCTCCTCGTTCACAGTCTCCGTGGCGAAGCTCTACCAGCCGTCGGGGCAGACCAGGTACTCCCTCCTCAGCCTCGAGAACTCGACCAGGAACATGGTCAACATCTCTTCCGCGTCTTCGCTGACGATTCAGGCCCGCTATGCCACCTACTACCAGTTCCAGGTCGCCAGCCCGATAGGAAACACGACCGGGTCAGGGTGGTACAGAAGCGGCGCTTCGGCTGCCTACTCCGTCGACGAAGCGTCGTCGGGAGGGCCGCTCGTCTACCAGAGATTCTCAGGATGGACTGGAAGCTTCTCCTCGGGCCAGCCGAGCGGCTCGACGGTCGTCACCTCCCCTGAGTTCATCACCGCGCAATGGAGCACGGACAACAGCTTGCTGTTTGCAGCGGCAGGCGGCGCGATGGCGGCAGCTGCGGTCATCGGCCTATTCGTCTTCAGATTGAGGAAGAAGGCAACACCTCCCTGAGCGAATCCCTTCCGACCCATCCTGATATCTGCATGATTGATTTGGCCCTCTTCCGTCACGCGTCTTGCCTTATCACCTTTGAAAGTCGTTTTACTCACTCCTC
>JAKAPN010000199.1 GCA_021822995.1 archaeon | reverse complement strand
CTCCCTCCTTCGATGACAACCCTCTCGACCCTGGCGTCGAAGACGAACCTCGCCCCCTTCGACTGGGCTGACGGAAGATAGGTCAGCGCCGTCGACTGCTTCGCGGCGTAGATGCATCCGTAGGTGCAGAAGTCGCACCTCTGCCTGCACCCTACGGCGTTACGTTCGATGACGTGGTAGTCTGTCCCGTCCTTGAATCCGAGGGCCCTACATCCGTCGCGAAGCACCTCGTTGTTCCTGTTGAGCTGGCTTTCTGAGGCGGTGACCCTGATCCCCTTCCAGACGGAGTCGAGCATGGACGCGAACCCGGGGCCTGTGACCCCGTCGACCCCGAACCCGTTCTCCCACTCTGAGAGGACCCGCGGCGGAGGCTTCAGACAGGTGTTCCAGTTCACAGTCGTCCCCCCGCCTGCTCCCCTTCCTGCGAGGAGGACGAAAGAGAGGTCTGCGGTGGCCGCGGTCCCGCTCTGCTGGAAGAGCTTCTGCATCATCCTCATCTCGTCCTGCCTGAAGGTCTCGGAGGTCTCGTACGGCCCCTGCTCGACCACTATCACGCTGTACCCTGCGGAAGCGAGGGAGTCAGCGATTACACTCCCGCCCGCCCCCGACCCCGCGACCACTACGTCGCAGGTCAGCTTCGTGTCATGTTCCACCCTGACGGGGACCAGCCTAAGATGCTCGGGGGTCGGGACAGGGGCGTCGAGCGACGGGCCGGGGTACCCGATCGCTTCCCAGTTGGGGTTGAACCCGTCCGGGCCTGCCGAAGCGTACGCCAGGAAGAGAGTCAACCTCTTGATTGCCTGGAACGCGGTCCGCTTCAGGGGGAGAGGGCTGTCCCTCCATGACTCGAGATACGACTCCCTGCCTTTGGGGGAGAGCGAAGAGAACCTGGCGGGCCTGCCGCTGAGGAGCAGGTTGTAGAGGGGGCTCTCGACGACGGCGAGCACCCTCCGGAAGTCCCTGGCGTTGCCAGGCTGCATGGAGGTCTCCGCCGCCTCCGCGAGGAGCGAGTCGACGGCTATGTCAGACGCCCCTCGCCCGAGGAGGCCTGGCTCTCCCTGGATCGCCGGAAAGAGGGCGTCGCAGAGCGCCCTGAGCGCGCCCCTCTCTGAAGCGGTGAGCTCCAACGGCGCCACCTCCGCCCTGGCTCCTTTTCTGCTTAGACCCCCAGGACCACCGGGACGTCGGCTATGGAAGCCACCACGAAGTCGGCGCCCTCGCTCTTGAGCCTCTCGGCGGAATGGTTCCCTGTGGCGACCGCGACCATCTTCACCCCCGCCCCTCTGGCGGCCGCGATGTCGTACGGGCTGTCCCCGACGTAGTAGACAGACTCTGCGGTCGGGCCAAGCCTCGTCGCAGCCATGGCGACCCCCCCGGGGTCGGGCTTCATCACTATGGTCTCGTCCCTGGTGAGGACGAACTCGAAGATGTCTGCCAGTCCGGCCCTCCTGAGCGACACGGAGGCTGCGTTCCGTCCGGCGTTGGTGAGGACGGCGATTCTCACCCCTCTCGACTTCAGGCGCTCGAGGGCCTCCCTAGCTCCCGGGATTGGCGCCGTGGTGAAGGCGCTCACCGCCTCGAACCTGTCGAGGAGGGCGAACGCGGCCTTCCTGAAATCCTGGTAGCGCCACTGCTCGTCGTCTGGCGTCTGCAAACGTGCAGCGTCGAGAATCCTCTGGGTCGGAGTCTTGAGGTCGATCCCGGCCGGATCGTATCCTTTCCTGGCCAGCTCTTCTATGAGCGCCTGCCTGGTCCCCTCCATGTCGAACTGGAAGGTGACGAGCGTGCCATCGACGTCGAAGACGGCTGCGACTGTCATGATAGCACTAGATCTTTCTTTTGGAGAAGAGGATGAGTATGGCGATCCCGACGAGGCCTATGGCGACGACGAGCACTGCGATGGCGCCAAGGGTGTCGGAGCTTGAGCCCGCCTGAAGAAGCGGCAGGAGGACCACGGTCTCCTCCGACACCAAGTTCGTATTTATCCGTTCCCGGGGCGAGGCGGTCGAACCGTTAAGTAGCTTGTACCAGGTCTCCCTTATGTGTACCCGAGGCTTACCTGCTACGGTGGAGTAGGGGAGATCGGGGGGAACAAGTTCCTCCTGGAGGACAGAGGCTCCAGGGTCCTCCTCGACTTCGGCACCGGGTTCTCAGACGGCTCGGACTACTTCAGCGGAGGGATTGAACCGCGGCTGGTCAACGGGGCGGGTGACCTGTTCGAGTTCGGGCTCCTCCCCGAAATCCCTGGGCTCTACTCGGAGAAGGCGCTTCAGAACACCCGCCTGAAGCACTCCGACCCTGAAGTGGACGCCATAGTCCTGAGCCACTACCACACGGACCATACGGGGAGGATCGGATACACCGACCCCGAGATCCCTGTGTACTGCGGCGAGACCACCTCCCTGATTCACTCCGCCTACAGCGATTCCTCCTCGTCCCCGCTCGACGACCACGAAGTCAGGAAGTTCAGGACAGGAGACAGGTTCAGGGTCGGCTCGATGGAGTTCGTCCCGGTCCACGTGGATCACTCTATCCCGGGCGCCTATGGGTTCGTGATTCACTGCGGTGACGCCACCCTGGCTTACACCGGGGATTTCAGGTTCCACGGGCCCGCCGGATCCATGACCAAAGACTTCGTCGAAGCGGCCGCGAAGGAGAGGCCTGGGACCTTGCTCACGGAAGGGACCAGGGTGAGGGAGAACGACGACGGGGTCAACACCAGCGAGAGTCAGGTCATGGAGGAAGCCATGAGGCTCGTGGGCCGCAGCAGGGCCCTGGTCTTCTCTTCGTTCAGGGGGAACGACGTGGATAGGATCAACACGTTCCACGCGGCGGCGGAGGCATCCGGGAGGAGGCTCGTGGTATCCATGAAGATGGCCATCCTGCTGGAGAAGCTCAGGGCCGACCGGAAGCTGAAGGTCCCCAGGGTCGGGAAGGACGTGGGGGTGTACGTGCGCAGGAAGAGGACCGGGAGGCTGGACGACTCCGACTACTTCTCCTGGGAGAGGCGGTTCCTCGGGGACGGAGTTAGCGCCAGCGACGTGAGGGCGAAGCAGCGCGAGGTCCTCCTGCACCTGGAGGCGTGGAACTTTCCGGAGCTCATCGACATCAAGCCCGAGAAGGGGGGGACGTACATTCACGCGGCCACCGAAGCGTTCAACGAGGAAGGAGAAAGGGAAGAAGCCGTCATCAAAAACTGGGTAGACCACGTGGGGTTCACCTACACCCAGCTGCACGCGTCGGGGCACGCCCCCATGCGAGAGGTGAAGGCCCTTGTGGACGGCGTAGGAGCCAGGAAGGTGATACCCATCCATACCGAGCATCCGGAGATGTTCGCAGCGTTCAGGAAGGGGAAGAAA
>JAKAPN010000198.1 GCA_021822995.1 archaeon | reverse complement strand
GCCTTTCCTTCTGTGAAGTTCGGGTCCGCTATGTTCTCCTGAAACCCCGGAGTCGTACTGGTTGTCAGTTGTGCGGCCGATACGGAAGTTGTGGGGGTCGCTGACGTGGCCGTAAGCGATGTTTGAGTAGAAGATGTCGGGGTGGCGCTTGTTGTAGGCATGGCAGTGCCGGTAGTCGTAACGCTTGACGCGGTAGAACTCTCAGGCCAGAAGCCGTCCAAGTAAGAGGCTTGGGTGGAAAAGAATCCCGATGGCGAACCGGATGAGGTCAGAGCCGCTATTTGTGGCGGATCTGCATACCACACTCCAATCAGGAGCAGAATGAGAATGATAGCGAATGCCTTCGAGCGCAACCCCCTTCTTCCGAGGCCGGCGATTCCATAGGCTATGGCAAGAAGAACGGTTGAGTCAATCAGAGAAAGAAGGATGATGTCGCGCGGACCCAAGGAGGGAGAGGAGTAGCCTATCGTCCATGCTAGAATGAAGAACAAGAGAGGGAACAGGTAGGGCCAGACGTGCCGATGGCGTCGTCTGTAACTGTGAAATGACGGTCCTGGTGACGGACTTCGGGCGACCGGAGGCGGCTGGGAGAGAGGAGGTTCAATCGGCCGTGATGAACATGTCTGTTCGTGCGCTTCTATGTGACCAAAGCAGAATGGACGGCTGCAGTAGGAGCATCTAGCGAAAGTCTCCGAGCCAACCTCAGGCCTCCCGCAGGTCCCGCAACGGGGCCGCCTGTCGACGGGCCCGGGCGGCAGCCTCTCGATTGGGGGAGAAGTTGATGGCTTCCTGGCTTCGGCTATTTCGCAACTCGAGAGTTCCGAGGCGAAAATGTCAGCAAATTCCTCTTCAGCGATAGCAATCTTGGAGTCGTCCCAGACGAAGTCACAAACCCAGGACGCCGCTGTTGGGGGCATTGCGATAGGGCGCAATCCAAAACGCCTGTATCCAATCTCCCGGACGGCATCGTAGAGCTTTCCCACCTCGGCCGGTGCCCCTTTGACAAGCAGGTGCCGCCCTCGGACGTACCCACCGAAATCCTTGGTTCCGTGGCCCATGAAATCAACGAATTCGCGGCCCTGTCCCGTGGTCACAAGTATGTGAAGAAGAATCCCGTCTTTCGTATAGACGACCCTTCTGGGCAATCGCCAGCCCTACCCTTCCATACAGCACTTACATGAGGCGACCGCGCATTCGTAGACGTACTTGTGGTCACATCGCGGAGTGGCACGGCATTCGCACAGTTTGTCGCCGTAACGATTCTGGGGCGGCGGCGGGTGATAGGATGACTGGCTTGCTACGTGAGAGGACGTGGGTATGTTCATCGCTTTCGGGTCGGCTGGGCAGTTATGGCTCGCAGGTAGACGGTGGTCTCCGCAGAATGATCTAGCGCAATACTGGCATTTGAACGGGAAGAATTCGGCCTTGCCGCAGAATTCGCAGTTTGACATTTGATTAGCCGTTGAACCAGAACCAGTCCACTTCGGTCTTGAATCTATGGAGCGCCTTTGATATGGTGTCGTCTAGGGCGCGGATTTGTGACGGGATGATTGTCTCGTCCAAGAGAATCTTGTCCGATTCTTCCGACCCGCCTGTGTGCTTTGTGAACGCGATATCTCTCGTTCCTCCCTTGAATTCTATTCCGATTTCCTTCCGCTTGACTATGTCATATTGCACTCGAGAACGAACGGAGACGCGGACAGCGTCAAAATTCGGTTTGACATTGCCGGCTACGCCGTTCCCCCCTGTACCCATCACCTCTAGGTCGATGTGCCTCCATTTCCTAACGTGATCGTAGTCAGACCCGTACAGTTCAGGATTCTTCTGCGCGGGGTCGGTTGAATCATAGGCGTTCTCCCACGCTAGGTGCAATGATGATTCCGATCTGCTGAAGGGACCTCCTGCCAGCTTTCTCGCTTCGTCGTCACAATCGGCCGCGATGGCTTCGAGTAATTGAGCCAGGTACTCCGGACTGAGGCTCCCAGTTTCCTGTTGGAATTTCTCGAGTATGTGGTCAGTGGCGGGGTAAGCCCGCTTCACAATCAGTTTGGCTTCTTCGGCGGCTTCCCTTTCCGCATTGACCTTGGCCACGAGTTCTTCGAACTTGTCTCGGGGCATTTCTTTGATTCCCTTGTCCTCGTAGCATTTCTCGCAGGTGAGCAATCCACCCGTACCGCCCACCCACCATTTCGGGTAGGCTCCGCAGAAGACGCATTTCATGCAGTTTCCGCAAATTGTGGTCAGGCTGCCGAATCTGTATCTTGTCTTCTCGTCGGAAATCCACTTATGGCAGGACGAGCACACAACCATCTTGTTTCTCCCTACTTGGCTGGAACGCTATGGAACAATCTTCTGTAATTTAGCCGTTCTCGGTGAGTTGCGCTTTTAGCGTCCGACCCGGGCCTCCTTGAATTCCTTCTTGCCGCATTTCCTGCATTCCCGCACCATCCTGCCTCCCCATCCGGGGTATATGCCCCAATCCGACCACTTGTGGAAGCACACCAAGGGTCAAAGCTTGTCACCTTGGCTAACTTAAGGTGTAACCTAGGCTAATCCAAAGTGAGCTTTCACATATCCTCGTCGTAAGTATAGGACAGAAACGGCGAGCATCAAAACGCCAAGGCCGAGTCCTTCGAATATTGGAGTGTAATCGGATCCTGTAATCAAGCCAAGTGACGCAGGCGCAGATTGGTACAACCCTATGCCAGCAAAGCCCAGTATCAGGCCGATGGCAGGGGCGATGAATGCCAAGTAGTAACCCCAGCGCTTCCCTCTCCAAAGGCCAAACACCAAAATCAGTTCGGCTATGCCCAGGATTACCGACAGGTACGCCAAAGTCAATTCGGCAGGCACCCCGAACTGGAACCACTGCGGCACGGCCGGATTAGACAGATACTGCATTGCGCTGTAATCTCCGTTCGCTGTGCTAAGACCCGAAATGATGTCGGCCAATCCAATCAAAGCCCAGACAAGGGCTATCAGTGAAAGGCCCAATGTCCGAGTGATCTTCTCAACTGGGGGAGGAACCTGCTGAGGAATGTCGCTTGTAGCCGGTTTGACTCCGGCAACAAGATCGAAGGAGCAATAAGTGCAGAACCTCGATTCGGCCGGTGTGTCTCTCCCGCAACTGGGACAGACTGGCAACCTTCGATGTTGTTCCTGGAGTTGTTATTTAAGGTCGGACGGAACCTTGCCGCCGCAAGCCCTCTGCGCTCCTTCTAGGACAACTTGGCGCCATAGCTTTAAGAAATGAGGTTGCTGAATGGTGACCGGCAGATGGCTGAGCAGGCCAGCTCGACGGTCCGGGTTGACGGCGGATATACGACCGACTATTTCTTCACCAACGGAGGCATCTTCAAGG
>JAKAPN010000197.1 GCA_021822995.1 archaeon | reverse complement strand
AGTAACCACCGCGCAGCTTACCCCGCGCTTGGCCATGGCCTTCGCGCAATCCTTCGCAGTGGTGTTCATTTCAACTGCCATCACCGTCTTCGTCATTATCGTCTCGACGGTCTTTTCTTCTCGCGCCATGACTCCCTGACGCCATTCGGTTCCATATAGGATTTGGGAATGTCTGAAGTGGACCGGGGGGGAATCGGACCCCCGACCTCCCGCGTGCAAGGCGGGCGTTCGTACCGCTGAACTACCGGCCCACTCTGTCGAACGCCCCACACGGTCGTTTTAAACGTAAGACGACAGATGTCACGGTCGACTCTTTCACGCTTAAAGAGGATGTCAGTCGCCCCGCCTGCTGGGCTGGTAGCTCAGCTTGGCTAGAGCACCCGACTGATAATCGGGAGGTCAAGGGTTCGAATCCCTTCCGGCCCATGAAACAGTTAGATCAGAGCTGACTACGCCTTGTCGTTCCCTCTAATCAACGCCCAGAGCCAGTCGATCTTCAGGGCCACTTTACTCGCGAGCAGCAATTACGACGCGAAACTTGTTCCGCATCCTGATGATGCCGCTGGGGCTCGTGTAAGGTCGCATCGCTTCGACCACCGCCTTCCTGACTACGTCTTCCCCTGCCGCGCGTATACCCCCTTGGATGGGCCCGGCCGACTTCTGAGCGCGCCAGGCGTCTTCCATGTTGGCGTACTCCATCGGGACGTCGACGAATTCGCTCGCAGTCACGGTGAGTTTCACTTGGTGGAGCAGTTGGTTCAGCACGTTCGGGTCGGAGAGGGCGAGAGGCTGGGGCGTCCCAGCCGGAGGGGGAGGCATCAATTTCCGCACCGCAGGGAACACTGCCGAGTCCATCTCACAGTCTTCAGGGCGCCCCCAGATTACGATCGCGATCCTCCCTCCGTTATCTAGGACCCTGACGAATTCGTTCAGCGCGGCCGGCGGATGAGCGGCGTACTGCAGCGAGTTAGATGAGAAGACGACGTCGAAGCTAGCGTCCGGGTACGGCAGCTCCTCCAGCTCGCCCACTTGGAACTTGGCCGAAGGAATCCTCTCCTGTGCGACCGCGATAAGAGCGGATGCCGCATCAATCCCGGTGATGCGGGCGTGGTATCGATGGGCAATCATTGCGGCGCCCCCTGCCCCGCAACCCACGTCCAAAAAACGGGTTCCAGGGCCAACACGAACCAAGCGGAGGGCGAGTTCCCAAGCGGGGCGTCCGGTCGCCTCCTGAATGCATGCCCAGTCGGCAGCCTCCCGACTCCAGAGTTCGCCTTGAATCGCCCCAGTTCGTGCACTCACTCTTGGTTACGCGCCATCCTCGCGGTTGTGGGTTGTTGAGGCTCTGTCATTAACCTTCACGCGACGGCTCGACTAGGAAAAGGGCTTCCGGGTCGTGAATCAGGGCCCTTTCAATCGCCAGCTTCTGCTTCATCCCCTTCGAAAGTCCCCGCGGCGGCGTCCTTCTTCTCCCAGAGCTCGAGCATCTTCAGAAGGTATCCGATACGTTCCTTCCTCTCCTGTTCCCCAAGTTTGTAATATCGCCCGTAGAAATCAAGGTTGTCGTAGGCGCTCAACTCTTCGTAAAGCCCAACGTTTTCTGTGAGCAGGCCAATCATCTTCCTTATCTTCGGCTGGTCAGACGCGCTTGAAATATCGCGACCTCCTATCGTCGCCCTTCCAGAGCTCTTGGAAACTAGGCAAGCGAGCATTCTCACCGTGGTCGTCTTTCCGGCACCGTTCGGCCCCAAAAAGCCGAACACCTCTCCTTGGTCCACGTGCAAAGTAACCCCGTCTACGGCCACGGCACTGCCGAACCTTTTTGTCAGTCCCTCAGTATCAATCATGCCGCGACGCTTCACCTATTGGTGTGCCGGCCCTTTCGCCATTCGAAATGACTGTCCCGTATGGTTTTCAGGGTCGGGCCTGGGATGCCGGAGCGCTCGCCTGGTTCTCCTCGGAAGCTGTTCCACTTTGTCGTCTTCGTGAGAATCCGTACCCGACGCGGAAGATGTATGCCAGGACAATTATAATCAGAGTGACGCCAACGATTAGGACGACCTTCTCAATGGTGAATATCGCCATAGGTCTGTCTCAGCCAAGCGTTTTCTACGACGAGACGTTATTAAAGAGATTCGGCGCCCGAGTCGCATTCGCAAAGGTAAGGGTAGTAGACACCCGCCACTCTGGACCTGTTGACTGTCGAGGAGTGCTCGGTGGTGTCGCCCAAACCTCCGCCGTCCTAGGCTCGAAGCTTGACCGGCCACGGAAGGGCGCCCTGTATGCGATCACCAAAGCTTGAAGGCCGTTAGGCTCGACTCGGTTGCCCTCGGGATCGCTTCGACCGTTTATGGTATGATTTCGCACCCGTTGTTGAATGCCGGGTAGTCGAAATCTGAGGACTTCAATGCCCCCTCTTTGATGAGCGCCTCGACGAGGGGCTCAGCTCCCCGCAGTTCATTCACCAGATGCTTAACCGTCGAGCAGATCAAATCATACCCGCCCTCTCGCAGGAGATGCTGCGCCTTGTTTACGAACAGGCATCTGCCGCCGCAGACGTCGAGGATGTCGCAGGACGTGCACGGCTCGCCTACTGACCGGGCGTCCTTCAAAGACCCGGGGGTCCACGTGAATATCGACCCGATAATCGAGAAGTCGTAGTCGACCGAGACGGGGCAGGCCGAGACTCTGCCGTCAGGCATGATGGTGACGAAGTCGAGACCAGAACCGCATCTCAACTTTGAGGGCTCTCCCGAGAGCAGTGACCTCATTATGCCGATGAACGGCACTAATCCCTGGACACGCCTCGAGCGTTTCATTTCCTCCACCCACGAGGCAACCAGAGAAGAAATGCCGGAGTTATACTGCTCGAGCCACTCTTCGATTCCGGGTTCTGTGTATTCCCCCGCCTCCCAGAACATTCCGAAGTCGAGCTGCCAGTGGATGTGGTCGAACAACCCCGTATCGCTCAGATGGCGTACGTTTTCTCGGATGTCTGTCCCTTGAGAGACTGTCATCCTCGCTATCAGGTCCCCCTTGAACCCCTTCTTCCTTATCAGACTAGAGTTGTCTATGGCTCGCCTGTAGGTGCCTCGCCCCCTCTGCCCATCCGTCACCCCTTCGCTCCCGTCTATCGAGACGAGCACTGTGCTGAACTTCGATATGTATACTGGGTCGACCTTGTCCAGTTGAACACCGTTCGTCTGCAGAACGAAGCGCCCAGGTAACAGGTCCATCATCGACTTCACGGTCCCAATCCGCAGCAGGGGCTCGCCTCCGTAGAATTCCACTGTCGGGTCGCTGTCTTGAGACAAGAACGACCGGAGGTCTGCCAACGAATACTGAATCTCCTTCGGCGGGGTGTCGCTCCCGCC
>JAKAPN010000196.1 GCA_021822995.1 archaeon | reverse complement strand
CCAGTAGTAGATCCCGGCAATGAGCCCGAAGATGGTCGCGCCCACCATCACATAATGGAAGTGCGAGACGACGAAGTACGACCCGTAGAACTCCCTGTCGAGGACCGGGGACGACAGGAAGACCCCCATGAGCCCTCCGATGATGAAGAGGACGACGGTGCCGAGGACGAATAGGAACGGCGTCTTGAACTGGATCCTCCCCCTGACGAGGGACAGTATGAACGAGATGACTATGACGCCGAACGGGATGGAGATCGCCTCGGTCGAGACGTCGAAGACGTCCTGCAGGGAGAGCGGGATGCCGGTGAGGAACATGTGGTGCATCCAGACCCCGAAGCTGAGCGGGAGGACCACCAGCGCGGTCGAGACTATGATCCAGTTCCTCCCCGAAAGCGGCCTCCCGGTCATGGCTGGGAGGACGTTCGAGATGACCCCGAATGCAGGGAGGAGGACGATGTACACTTCAGGGTGGCCGAAGAACCAGAAGAGGTTGTCCCAGAGTATCGAGGGGTCGATGCCGGGGATCCCCAGGATGGCCGGGCTGCTGAAGAAGACGGTGCCGAGGATCCTGTCTGAGACGTTCAGGGTGAAGGCGGCGATGAGCGTCGGGAAGGCGTAGAGCATCGCGGTGGTCGTCAGGAGCGCGAACCAGGTGAACATGGGGATCTTCGAGAACCCCATCCCCTTGGTCCTCATCCAGAGGACGGTGGTGATTATGTTGACGCTGCCGAGGGTGACGGACACCGCGAGGAGCAGGAGCCCGATGTACACCATGCTCGGGCCGGGGCCAGGCTGGTAGATGGCGGTCGACAGCGGCTGATACGTGGTCCACCCGGACTGGGCAGCCCCGCCGGGGACGAAGAAGCTGGAGACGGCCAGCAGGCCGCCGCTGAGGAAGAGCCAGTAGCTGAGGGCGTTGAGCCTGGGGAAGGCGAGGTCGTCGGCGCCGATCTGGAGAGGGACGACGTAGTTGAAGAAGGCGATGGCGAGCGGAGAGAGGAACCAGAAGATCATGATGAGCCCGTGCATGGTCACCGCCTGGTCGTAGTACAGCGCGGTCAGGAAGGTGTTGTTAGGGACGGAGAGCTGGACCCTCATCAGCAGGGCGAGGGTCCCTCCCGCCATTCCGAAGTAGAGCGAGGTGAAGAAGTAGAGGAGGCCGATGTCCCTGTGGTTGGTGGTGGTCAGCCAGCGGCGGACCCATGCCGTTGTCCCCAACTAGGTCAGCCTGACCCCATGAACGCGGTCCAGGAAGAATCGCTCACAACGGTAAGGTTGGCGTCCATGAAGGCGTGGCCGACGCCGCAGAGCTGGTAGCACCGGATCGCGTCGACGTAAGTTCCCTGGTTGGGCATCATGAACCAGGCCTGGTTCACCTTCCCCGGGATGGCGTCTTCTTTGACCGCGAGCATCGCGATGCCGAACGTATGGTATACGTCCTTGCTCGTGATGTTCAGGATGATAACCTGGCCGGCAGGCACCGTCAGGTTCCCGACCGAGAACCCGCCGTTGGGGTAGGTGAAGTTCCACCCCCACTGGAAGCCGGTCACCTTGATCGTGATCGCGTTGGGGTCGTGGGGGACCTCGATGTTGCTGCTGCTGGCGAAGGTCTGGTACCCCGCCGCGCCGAGCGCCAGGGCCATGATGACCACGACGGCCACCACTATCCAGAGGTTCTCTGGGCCTTTGGTGGCGGGAGGGGCTCCCGGCCTGTCCCTGTATCGGTACGCGAAGAAGAGCAGGAGGCCGATGACGAAGCCGCCCGCGATGATCGCGGAGACCAGATACCAGTTGAGCAGAAAGTCGAACGTCGCGGTCGTGGGGGGAAGAACAAGGGCTCCCGAAAGCATTAGGGCGTCTATACGCTCGAACCCCTAATACTGGTTATAAGCTTTGGCGGGTGGAAAACTGGCGACGGTCCCCGGCGGCAGGAGTCAGCGGGGGAGCGGATATAACGCATAATTATCGTAAGATACGAAGGCGCGAATGCGGTGGGGTGGCGGAGCGGTTACGCGTACGCCTGCAGTCGCGTGAAGCAGGGAGCGTATTAACAGGGGTTCGAATCCCCTCCCCACCTTTTCCAGGGCTTTCAGGGCCCGCCGTTGTCACTTTGCCCGGCTGAGTGCCTGCGACGCCAGCACGAACATCGCGTGCGACCAGGCGAGCGGGACCGCGGACAGGACCCCTCCGCCTGCTTTGTCGACCTGCTCCGGAAGCATCCCCAGAGGCGTCGAGTGGTCGGCGGACCAGCTGAGCAGCGCCCGCGCAGGGGCGGCTTCGCCGGCGTTCGAGTGGTGGATGGACAGCCAGCAAGTCGAGATCACCCACGGGTTCCCCCCGTAGTTGTCGTCTGACGTGAACCTCCCGGCCCCGCCCGCCCGGAAGCGGAACGCGTCGGTCAGCGCCTTCGCGTTCTTCAACATCCTGGGGTCTCGGTCGGGGAGGATGCCAAAGGGGAACGAGATCGCGAGCGAGCTGATGTCGACCTGGGGGTCGCTTGGGCTTTCGCTCCTTACGAAGTGACCCAGGTCCTCGTCCCAGAACGCGTCCAGGATGCGCTCCTTCACCCGCTCTGAGGCCCGCGCCCACTTTTGCGCTTCGGCGGTGAAGTTCAGCGACCTCGCCGCTTCTGAAGCGGCCTTCAGGCCGGCGCACACCGTGGCGGCCGAGTAGACGTGGTTCGAAGGCTTCTCTTCCCACAGGTTCATCGTGGGCCTGACCTTCCCCGAGGGGTCCACCGCGTCGAAGAGGTACCAGGCGGCCTCTCTTATGAACGGCCACACCTCGCTCAGGAACCCTCTGTCGTGGGTGAGCCTCAGGTGCTCCACCATCCCCCACACGACGCAGGCCGTCTCGTCGAGCTCCTCTCCCCAGGCCGGCCCCCAGGCGGGTCCTATCTGCTCAGGGGAGGCGTAGTATCTCTGGCGCACCACGCCGGAGCGGTCCTGGGCGGCCCTGCACCAGAGATAGAACTTCTCTGCCAGGTCGTGATAACCTGACCTGTCGAGTGCGAGGGCGACGTAGAAGGCGTCTCTCGGCCACACGTATCGGTAGTCTGGGTCCGTCGAAGGGGAGGCGATTATCCCTCCCGTCTGCCTGTCGCAGAGCAGCATCAGGGTGAGGAGCGACCGCTCTACCAGGGGAGAGTAGCGGCCATGGCTCATCCTGTTCCCTTTCTTGAGCTGAGCGCGCCAGTGCCGCACCGCTGTGGCGGCCATCGAGCGCCCCCCTGCGCTCTTCGCCGTCTCCAGGAGGACCTCCGCCCGCTCCAGGTTCCCTCCTGCCGCTGCAAAATAGCACAGCTCCCTTTGCTTCCCGGGGGACACCTGCCCCAGGTGGTAGGCGAGGGCCGAGTTGACCCCCTTGCGCCCTCTGGA
>JAKAPN010000195.1 GCA_021822995.1 archaeon | reverse complement strand
AAGAAAGCGAGCGCCAAATCTTGACGGTCTCGCGTAGTGGAGAGAAAGACGCTCGGGCTCCGGCACAGCCCCGCGTCCTTTAGCGTTCGAATGACCCTTTGACGCTGAACGTCTGTTTGACTGTCAATCCGAAGACGAAGGCGTAACCCGTAGCGTAGACCCCGAGTATAGGAAGTATCCCAAAGTTGCTGAACTGGATGGCCCTGGCCATCGCCAGAACTGCCAGGACGATGCCCCCCGCTTCGAAGAGGTTTGTAGCGTTCAGAGGGAGCTGATACTGTTTCTCGCTCCAAGACCCCTCCTTTCGTGTAATCGCGTACTTCGGAGTCCTCTTGAACGTGCCAGTGTTCTTCGAGAAGATGCCCAGGAAAGCCTGGACTGAGTTGCTTATGCTCATGCCATATCCAAGGACCAGAAGAAACAGGATCTCTTTGACGTTTGCCAGCAACCCAAGGTGCTGAGTCCTGATCGCGACGGTGCAGTAGTACAGGACAGAGAGAGTCGAGAGGACCACCAGAACCGAGAAGACGATCCAGGGAGCGATCAGGATGGAGGCGAGGACCACCTTGCCGGCAGTCAAGTTGGCTCCCACGCCCTTCGTAAAGTCCGGGAGCGAGACGTTGACCGTATAGTTGATCACGTTGACGTTGAGAAGCGCGGCAAGCGCCGCAAGCAGGAAGGAGGCAACCATCAGTGGATGGACCAAGTAGTAAGTGAGGTGGATATCCGCCTCTATCTTTTGCCCACGGGTAAGGTCTTTCGAGCCGTGGATCTGTCGGAGCAGTTTCTTGGCCGTCTGAAGTGAGCCTCTCGCCCACCTCCCCTGCTGCCTCTTGAGGCTGGAGATAGTGGGGGGCAGCTCACCGGGGACCTCCAAGTCTCCGACGAACACGCCCCTATAGCCCGCGAGCTGCATTCTGTAGCTTACATCGAGGTCTTCGGCGAGCGTGTCAGGCGCCCACCCCCCCGCGTCAGTGATGGCCTTCTTGCGAAGGACCCCAGCGCTCCCGTTAAAGTTCATGAGATAATGGCTGCTGTTTCGTCCCTGCTGCTCGAGGAGGAAGTGCGCGTCGATGCCTATGGCAATCGATTCTGTCATCAAGTTGTATTTCCGGTCAAGGTGCCCCCACCTGCACTGCACGAAACCAACCGAGGGGTCGGCTTGAAGAAAAGGGACCGTCCGGTCGAGGAAGTCTTCGGGAGGGACAAAGTCGGCGTCCAAGACGGCGATATACTCCTCTTCGGTCGTCAGAAGGGCCGCCTGAAGTGCCCCTGCCTTGAAACCGCTCCTTTCGCCCCGCCGGAGTACGTTCATTTTGAACCCCTGGCTCTGATATCGGCCGGCGAGCTCGTCCAGTAACTTGGATGTCTCGTCAGACGAGTCGTCGATCACGCATATGCGGACCAGGTCCTTTCCATAGCGGCTCGCCACCTTCACGCACGACCCGACCAACCTTTCTACCACGTAGAGCTCGTTGTAGACTGGGAGGTGGATCGCTACGGTAGGCTTTGTGGACATCTCCTCAGACTTCGGCACCGTGTACCGCTTCGACCTCCGCGTCAGGTGTAGTATGTTAATGCCGTATACGAAGAAAGCGCAGCTGAGGAGGATTGACGCTCCGAGCAGCACATCCGCCGCGTTCACTTCGAAGAGGGTGACCATGGAGTTTCCATTTGGTAATACGATTCATCTGTTATAAGGAATACACATTTCGTGGTTGAAAGCCCCTCTCATTTCGTGTCTGCGGCGGTTCTCGGTCCGCTAGAAGCTCAGACTGTCGCGCCAGGAGCGCCCCGCCACGCTCTTCTTAGCACCATACGGGGGATGACCGCAAGGGTTGCGACGGCGACCACCAGGGCCAGGAAGGTTCCCACTCCTGGGAATTCTGGGACAGGGGTCGTGTTTGTGAACACGATGCTGTGGGCGCTGTGGGTGTAGGATACATCGTAGACGTTGAATGTGGAGTTCGACGACACTGTCGTGTAGGAGATCACGTTGGAGTCGAGATAGACGACGATGTTCCCGGAGAGCAGCGAGGTGGGAATCGCCACCTTGAGGTTGCCAGTCGTCCCGGTAGGTCCTTCGACAGAGACGACCAGACCGCTCGCCGCGTTGCCGTAGATGTTGGAACTGCTGGACGAGAAGAAGAAGATTCCTTGTATGTTGGACGACGACGTGGTCGCGATCGGGTAGGTTCCGCCATTGTATTCCAGGTTCCAAGTGTTGAGTCTCACGGGGTCTATCAGTGACGCGACCACCTCCCCCTGTATCAGTCCAGAGATGACCAAAGGAGCAAGCTTCACGAGCGTGAAATCTTTCGTTGCAGGGGTCGAGGAAGTCACCGAGATGAGGGCAGATGCTTGGGCATACCCCGAGGCGGTCGAGGTGACGTTGACAGTATCAGTCGCACCGCCGAGCGGGACTTGCATGCTGTAGGCGCCAGTTGCGTCTGTCGTGGTGTAGTTTGTGCCTGTGCTGGTGGAGGCCGAAACGCCAGCGCCGAGTATGGGGGTCCCCGAACTTGTGGTCACTATACCGCTTACTGTGGTGACGTATTGCGCTGCTGCTGTCCCAGTCATTGTGATGTCTGCAGTCGCCGACCCTCCGGCTGTCAACGCCACTCCGAATTTGTACCCATAGATTGAATTGGGATACGTTCCATACGAAGCGTACACCGTGTAGCTTCCTGCACCGAGACCCGAATCTATCAGATAATGACCTTGGGCGTTGGTCGTGTTAGATCCTGAATATGCCGAGCTCCCGGAACTTCCCACGACTGACACGCTGGCTCCGGCGACCGGTTGACCTGTCGAGTCAGTCACAGTCCCGGAAATCGTCCCAGACTTCGTCATGCTGAAATCCACGCCTGGCGTCACCGCGCCAAGAGTCACGGTGGCGGTCTGCGACTGGGGGGCGGCCACCAGCCCAGATGCCCCTGTAACAACCGCTATCGTCACGCTACCGCTCGGGACCCCCAAAATCTCGTAGTTTCCGCTCGAGTCTGTGCAAGTCGTGCTCCCTGCCCCGGCTGAGCCGTAGGCCGAGAGAATCACACCGCCGACCCCCGCCCCAGTAGGCCCTGTCACGGTTCCGCTTACTGCCCCCGAAACGGCGAGTCTGAAGTTAGCCGTCGTCGCAGCCTGAGCTCCAACAGTAACAGTCATGCCGGCAGGCAAGGCACCAGGAGAGACGACGGGCGATGTCGGAATCGCAAATCCAAAGGTTGAGTTTGACTTGAATGTTGACGAGAAGCAATTACTTAATTCGAGCGTGCTGAAACTCGTAGTCGTCACATTGACGAGGTAGGTCCCAGCCGGAACGTTGTCATCGAAGACGTATTTTCCGTCCGAGCCTGAAGTCGTGCCTTGCAGAAAAACCCCTGCGG
>JAKAPN010000194.1 GCA_021822995.1 archaeon | reverse complement strand
GCCAGGTCGAGAACGAGAAGACGAAGTTCATCGTCGAAGTCATCCAGGGAGGAGGCGCCAGCCACGTCGAGCTGCAGTTCCAGCTGGCCGGGCTGAGGAACGACCTCGAGACTCTGGAGTCAGACTTCAAGACGGCGGAGGCGAACGTGGCCGAGCTCGAAGGCGAGACCGTCCCACAGCTGAAGCAGGTGGTGTCGGAGAAGCAGAGGGAGGCGAACTCCGCAGGCACGACCGTGCGGCAGCTGACCGCCGAGATCGAGAAGCTCGACGGCAAGCACGCAGAGCTCGCGCTGAGGCTGAAGGAGTTCTTCCGCGCAGGCGAGGAGCTCAGAGGGACAATCGAGAAGAAAGGGAAGCAGACCGCCCGGGTCCAGGTCAAGCTCGCGGACCTCGGCCAGAAGCTCGCCCAGGTAGACCTCATGATCAACGCGACCAACGCGAGCCTGGTCGTAGAGAAGAAGCGCCTCGACGAGCTCAAGCTCAGGGTGGACGGCTACTCCGAGGTCCTCGGAAAGCTGGAGGCGAGCACCACGCAGCTCTTCGAGCTCTATGACGCTTCGACGAAAGAGCTCAGCAGCCTCGACGAAGGACTCACCGGAGCCGAGAAGTCCAGGGAGAAGCTAGTCGCGACAATCCAGGGCGCGTCCAAGATACTTGAGAAGGCGTCGGCAGAGCTTTCAAGGGAGGAGGCATTCAGGCACATGTCTGAAAGCCTGGCGGGAGAGCGGAGCGGCCAGCTGAAGCTGCAGGAGTTCTGCGACCAGGGGGGCGTCCCCGGCTACGTGGGGAGGCTCGGTCAGGTGGTGAAGTACCCGCAGCAGTATTCGAAGGCCGTCACGGCGATAATGGGGAGGTGGACAGGGGCGTTCCTCGTCCAGGACCTGAAGTCCATGACCCAGCTGATTAAAGCGGCGAAGTCGCTGAAGGCCAAGAGCTTCTCGGTGATACCCCTCAGCGAAGTGGAGGGGGTGAAGGCCACGGACGTGGAGAAGTCGGCGGGCGTGCTGGGTCCCCTGTCCGACGTGATAAAGTGCGAAAGCGAGTTCCAGGGGTTGGTGAACTTCCTGGCGGGCGACTCAATCCTCGTAGAGTCCGAGGCCGTGGGATACATCCTCGCATCCGAGGGGGTCAGAGCAGTGACCGTGGCAGGGGAGACTTTCGAACAGGGAGGCAGGGCATTCAGCTACGGCTACCAGGAGCTCATGGTCAACCTCATGGAAGGCCTGGAGAACATCGAAGGCATCAGCGAAGTGGAGGACGCGGTGGGGGCCCTGAAGGGCGCCATCGACAGGAGGAGGTCGGAGCTCGAGTCCGTCGAGACCGAGTCACGGTCGCTGATGAAGGAGCGGGTCAAGAAGATAGTATCAACGACCAGCCTGAAGGCCGAGGCCACGACCATAACAAGGATGGCCAACCGGTACAAGAGCATATTCAGGGCCATGAACGCCGAGTACCAGAAGCAGGTGAACACCGTCGCCCGGCTCGAGGAGAAGCTGAAGACCAGCCAGGAGCGGAAGGACTCGATATCGAAGGGAATGGCATCTCTCCAGCAGGTGGTGGCCGACGCCCAGGCGCTCGGGCTCGAATCCATGCTGGCCGAAGTAGACGGGGCGAAGCAGTCGATCTCGAACGAGATTGACGGGATCAGGAACAGGATTCAGGACCTCAACCTCACCCTGAGCCGCGAAAAGGCGAACCTCGAGAACGTCCTGCTGCGGGCCCTCGAGGAGAACCAACTCGACCTCGCCAACGCCACCGAGGACCTCCAGTCCAACAAGCAGTTCGTGAGGGAATCGCCCAGAAAGATAAGAGAACTCGCCGAGCAGAAGGCCACGCTCGAGGCGCAGATATCAAAGCTGATGGACTCGTCTAAGAGGAGCCAGCCTGTCCTGGACGAGTTCGACGCCAAAGGCAAGAGGCTGAAAGAGGAAAGAGACTCGGTCTCGAGGTCGGTAGCCGGCCACCAGAAGGACCTGTTCTCCCTGTCGAGCCAGGCTGCCAGCGTCCAGGAGAGGATCGAGGAAGCGCTCGGGAGCCTGAGGATGCTCGGATACGCCGACGAGCTGCAGTACTTCGACACGAGCGAGTCGCTCCTCGCGGAGCTGCAGCAGGAGTACCAGACCGCCGTGGGCTCGGTGAACAGGGGCGCGGACAGGCAGTACACGGAGATGTACGTGAACTACAAGAGCCTGTCAGTGAGGCACAACGAGCTCGAGAACGAGCGCAACTCCATAATCACTTTCATCGAAAGCGTAGAGTCTGAAAAGAAGCAGGTGTTCATGGCCGCGTTCACCCGCGTCGGATCAGAGTTCAGCGCAATCTTCGGAAAGCTCACCGGGGGGAGGCCCGCGGTCCTCGAGCTCGAGGACCCCGACGAGATCTTCGCGAAGGGGATAATCCTGCGGGCGGACTTCGGCAACGGGCTCCGCGAGTCGTCCCAGCACAGCGGAGGCCAGAGGGCCGTGACAGGGGTCTCCATGATACTCGCGATGCAGGCGGTCCAGAGCTACCCGTTCTACCTGTTCGACGAGATTGACGCGCCGCTCGACGCGGTCAACTCCGACAGCCTGGCGAAGTTCCTGAAGGAGAAGTCGTCCGAGGCGCAGATAATCGCCATCACCCTCCGCGACGTCTTCGTGTCAGAGAGCGACATCACGTACGGGGTCTACTCTGCAGGGGGGATGTCCAGGGTAGTGCACTACAAGCCCGCGCAGGTGCCGAGAAGTGCCTAGCAGCAACCTCCTCTCCCGGCCGCCGCTCAACGTCCTCATCGACCCGTCCCTCGCAAAGCGCAAGAGCCCCTGGGAGATCAACCTCACCGAGCTCCTCGACATGTTCCTGAAGGCCATATCGGACTCCGAGTTCATCGACATGCGGGCTGCCGGGACCGCGGCCCTCTCTTCGGCCACCATCTACCGCCTGAAAGTGGAGACCCTGTTCCTCTTCGAGAGGCTGAGGCTCCAGCACAAGCTCGTGGACACGTCCCAGCCTCCGCAGATCATAGTCATGCCCTTCCGGTACGAGATCTATTCCACCAACATCGACGAGCTCTTCGACGAGCTCGGCAGGATCCTGCAGGACATCGTGATCGACGACCAGGGCGGAGACCAGAACCCGCTGGCGCTCGCAGACCTCCCTCCCCCGAACTTCGACAACTACGTGGTCTCGCTGCAGGTCATGCTCTCCGAGTTCCGGAGGATACTCGTCGAAAGGCTCAGGGCCACTGGAAGGACTTTGCTGTCGGAGCTACTCCGTGGGCTCAACCCGGTCGACGCCGCCCGCGTCTTCCTTCTCCTCCTCTTCGCGGCCAACAGCGGCGAAGTCGTGATCGACCAGGAGGAGGCCGACGAAGACGCGCTGGTAGTGTCGGTGGGACAGATTGAGTGAGCAGACGGCGGACGCGCTCC
>JAKAPN010000193.1 GCA_021822995.1 archaeon | reverse complement strand
ACCCCCGCCGGGCGGGCGGGGCTACTTAGGGCATTCGCCGAAAAGTGACCACCCTTTCCACTGGAAAGGGAATTAAGTGGGCCGGGGGCGCCCCGGGCCGAGAGCCATGGGAGAAGGGAAGGTCACGGTGATAGGCGCGGGCGACATGGGGCACGGGATCGCAGAGCTGTTCGCGGTGAACGGCTTCGAGGTCACCCTGATGGACAAGTTCCCCGGCGCCCTCGAGAAAGCACGCGGAAGGGTGGCGGCGAGCCTTGCCAGGATGGTAGAGCGGGGGAAGATGACGAAGGAACAGGCTGACGCGGCGCTCTCAAGGATGAAGTTCTCAGGCGACATGGCGTCATCGGCGGCCGGGGCGATGCTCGTGGTCGAGGCGGTCCCGGAGTCGGAGGAGCTCAAGAAGTCCGTATTCAGGGAGCTCGATTCGGTAGCTTCCCCGGACGCGGTCTTGGCGTCCAACACTTCGAACATCAGGATCACCGACCTGGCCGGCGCGACGTCCAGGCCGGGGAGGGTCGTGGGGATGCATTTCTTCAACCCGCCCATGGTCATGAAGCTGGTCGAGGTGATACCGGGGGAGAAGACGGACCCGTCAGCCGTTCAGAAGACGGTCGAAGCGTGCGGCAAGGTAGGGAGGACCGCGGTCCAGGTCCTCAAGGACAGCCCTGGGTTCATAGTCAACCGCATCAATGCGGCGGACACCCTCTTCTTCTGCCTCCTCCTGGACAAGGGCGTCGCGACGCCTGCCGAGGTCGACACCTACGCCAGGGGACAGGGACTCCCGATGGGGCCTTACGAGCTCCTCGACTTCGTAGGGATAGACATAGGCGCGGATTCGCTGGCGTACTTCGCCGGAGCACTCTCGCCGGAATACGGCAAGGGGGTGACCTTTGCCAAGATGGCGAAGGCAGGGCAGCTGGGAAAGAAGACGGGGAAGGGGTTCTATGACTGGTCGAGCGGGCGGGCGGACATCCCGAAGGTGGAGCCGACCGACAAGCTCTCGATCATGGACATCTTCGCGCTTGAAATCAACGAGTCGGTCAAGCTCATAGAAGAGGGGGTGGCCACCCCCGAAGACATAGAGAAAGGGGTGGTGCTGGGGATGAACAGGCCGTTCGGCCCAATCACCGTGGCCAAGGACCTGAGCAACGCCGAGGTGAAGTCAAAGCTCGAGGAGCTCGCGACGAAGTTCGACTGCAAGATATTCGCCCCGTCGAAATCGATCGCAGAGGGGAGGATGAGAGACGCCGTGGAAGGAAGGTTGCAGCCGAAGAGCGGGACGAAGGTCGCCGCGCCTCCCGTGCAGGAAGAACATACCGAAGGGAGCGGAGCGGTCAGGCTGGAGAGGCTCCCCGGTGGAGTCGCGAAGGTCATCATCAACCGCCCGAAGCTGAACACAATCAACGGCCAGGTGCTCGAACGCCTCGACGCGATCGTCACCGAGCTGACTGCCGACCAGTCCGTGAGGGCGGTCGTGTTCACGGGGGAAGGGGCGGTGTTCTGCGCGGGGGCTGACCTGTCTCAGTTCTTCAGCAGCTCCGTCGCATTCATGGACTTCGCGAAGAAAGGGGCGAGGACGCTGAGAAGGGTCTCGGAGATGCCGAAGCTCACGATCGCGGTGCTGAAGGGATATGCGCTGGGCGGCGGGCTGGAGCTCGCGCTTTCGTGCGACGTGAGGGTCGCCACCGAGGACGTGGAGATCGGGTTCCCCGAGCTTACGAGAGGGCTGGTCCCGGCGTGGTCAGGGAGCCAGAGGCTCCCCAAGCTGCTCGGAATCTCCCAGGCTTCGTTCCTGATCCTCACCAGCGAGAGGGTCAAGGGTAGGCGCGCCTACGAGATCGGACTGGTGAACCGGCTGGTCACCACTGGCGACCCCGACGAGTCGGCCGTGAAGTACGCCACAGAGCTCGCATCCACCCAGGCGCCAGTCGCGGTGATGCTGGCGAAGACCTTGCTGAACAAAGGGTCGGAGGTGCCGATGGACGACGGCCTAGACATGGAGGCGATGGCGGCGGGGCTGCTTTTCGCCACTGACGACCTGAGAGAAGGCATATCCGCGTTCCTCGGGAAGAGGAGACCCGAGTTCAAGGGGAAGTGAAGCCGTGACCGAACTAAGGCAGGCGTTCGTCGGGGACTACCTCAGGGTGCCGTTCTCGCGGTCGAGGCCCTCTCAGCCGGAGAGGGATGTCTACAACTCCATACGGATGGACCAGGCGCTGGCGCTGCTCATCAAGAAAGTCATCGAGCGGACCACGTTCCGTCCGGAGGAGATAGGAGACGTCGTCACCGGCTGCGCGTTTCAGACCGGGGAGAACTGGCTCTATGGCGGGAGGCATCCGGTCCTGCTTGCGGGGCTCCCCGTTTCCGTCCCTTCGATGGCGATGGACAGGGCCTGCGCGTCGTCCATGAACGCCAGCGCCGAGGGGGCGATGGAGATCATGACCGGGAACTCGGACGTGGTGCTGGCTGGCGGGATGGAGCACCTGACCCACGTTCCCATCGCCAACAACCCCGCCCTTGCCCCGAACACGAGGCTCCTTACCCGCCCCGAGTACATGCGGTACCAGATGGGCACAGGATACTCGATGGGGTTGACCGCCGAGAAGCTCGCGGAGCAGGAGCGGTTCGCAAGAGACGAGATGGACAGGTACTCGGTCGGGTCGCACCAGAAGGCGGCGAAGTCGGTGGAAGACGGCTGGTTCAGGGGAGAACTCATGGAGATGAAGGTGGAGGTGTCCGGAGAGGAGAAGGTCATAGACGTCGACCAGAGCATAAGGAAGGACACTACCATCGAGCAGCTCGCTGCGCTGCAGCCGTCCTTCAAGGCAGGAGGGGTGATAACGGCAGGCAACTCTTCGCCGCTCAACGCTGGCGCGTCCTTGGTCGCCCTGGCCTCCAGGGAGAAGCTGGACGAGCACGGCGTGAAGCCCCTGGCAAGGATCGTTTCCATGGGATGGGCGGGGGTCGACCCCAGCGTCATGGGGAAGGGCCCGGTCCCCGCGTCGCAGAAGGCGCTCGCCAAGGCGGGGCTCAGTGCAGACGATATTGACCTGTGGGAGATCAACGAAGCGTTCGCCGTGGTCGTCCTCTATGCCATGAGGGAGCTGCGGCTCGATCCGGCGAGAGTGAACGTCCACGGAGGAGGGATCGCCATAGGCCACCCGCTTGGGGCGTCGGGGGCCCGGCTCGTCGGGACGCTGGCGAGACAGCTACACGAGACAGGCAAGGAGTACGGCGTGGCGACGCTTTGCGTCGGAGGCGGCCAGGGGTTCGCGCTGGTCCTCCAGAAAGCATAGGCAGCTCACTCTATCGCACCCTCAGCCTTCAGCCTGGAGATCTCAGCCCTTCTGTAGCCCAGGGACTTCATCAGCGCGCCCGTCTGCTCGCCCAGCTCGGGCGCCTTCGTGAACGGCCGGCTGCGCA
>JAKAPN010000192.1 GCA_021822995.1 archaeon | reverse complement strand
GCGGCTAGGGGAAAGGAGGCCCCATTGGTGAAGCAGGCGCTGGCTGCCATCGGGGTGGATTCGGAGGCAGAAGCGAAAGACGAGCCGGAGTTCAAGGACACATTCCAGGCCCTTCAGGACCTGTACGCGAAGCGGCAGAAGGTGTCGGAATACTATGGTAAGCTGATGGCGAGCACGCGGTTGAACGGGGTGGTCTTCCCCGACGGAGACTACGCTTCTTTCCTGAGGTCCAGGGCGGAGCTTTCGGGGCCGATCCGCAACATCAAAAACCAACTCTTGGCGGTAAGGAACGTCGCGGACGAGGAACCGGGGAAGCTCAGCGGGCAGGTGGACATGCCGATGGCGATGCAGGTGGTTGCGTCTGGGTCCCAGAGGTCTGACGTGTTCGTGAGAGATGAGCCTATACTGAAAGACGAAGCCTGGGCGATACTGGTGGATGCCAGCAAGAGCGTCTCCACTTCATCGATGGAGCTGAGGGGGATAGCGACGTGCCTTTCTGAAGTCGCGAGCACGATCATGCGTGAAAGGAGCCGCTGGGGGCTCTACGGGTTCAACGATACGCTGCAGGTGGTGAAAGACTTCGACGAACCCTACTCTATAGAGGCGAAGGCGAGGATAGGAGGGCTGTCGCAGAAAGGAGGAACTTACATCCCCGATGCGCTGGCTGTAGCTTCGAGGGCGCTTGCGACCAGGCCCGTGGACAACAAGTACATGGTTGTGGTGTCCGACTGCCGGCCCACCGGGTACGCCGGGATCGAGGAAGAGCTGGTCGAACGGATAAACGAGGTGAGCAAATCCGGGGTGATGCTGGTCGGGATAGGAGTGGAGAGTCCCGAGGTGAAGAAGTACTTCAAGGTCAACTCGGTGCTGGAGACACCGTACGAGATGATGAAGTTCTTCACGCGGGCGTACATGGAGCTCTCGGGCGTCGCACAGTCGTAGCGGGACCAATCAGAAGGCGCACGGGCGGACGCCGTTTTCCCCATGTGATTCTTCCGAGGTTCCTATATGGATTAGGAGTTCACAAACCTATTATTAGCCGGTCGGCAATTCTGCTCAAATGCCAGCGAACCAGGAAGCTAAAGAGAAAGACAAAGAGGTCGCGGAAGAGCAGACCCCGGACCCTCAGGCGCTCATCCACGAAATGAGGGAGATCCAGAGCGATGCGGCGCAGCTCTCGGAGATCGAGGAGCTGGAGTATTCTCAGACCATGAAGCTGGTCGAGTCGATGAAAGTTATCCAGGCGGGGGTCGGGACTGCCATCTCGGTCCGGCCGCTTTCGCTGGGGGAGCCTTTGAACCACGTGAAGCAGGCGATAATCGGCGCGGACGCGGTGATAATCGGGCTCGACGCTGACGGGAAGCCGTTCTCAAAGCCCCTGTCTGACCTGAGGCCGGTGGACATACTCAACGTAGTGCAGGAGTGGGCGCCGAAGCTGAGGGTGAAGATCGTCGAGCGGAAGAAGGGCGCCGAGGAGAGGCTGTACCTGGTGGAGAAGATACTCCGGGAGTTCAAGGAAGGAAACACCGCGATCAAAGACTCCAGGAAGCAGTTCTACGACTCGGTTGAGTCGGACCTCGTGAAAGACTCGCTAGACAAGGAGTAGGCTGCCGGATGCTCCGAGACAACCTCGAGCTCAACTCCGGGCTGGTAAAGTTCAGGAGCAAAGAGAGCGCTGTCGCTTATCTGGAGACCCTGCTGCAGTACTACAAGACCAGGCAGGAGGAGTACGGCCACCAACTGGGGGAGCAGCTGAGGAACCCTCAGGCAGAGGCGCCGAAGAAGGAGAAGAAGGAAGAAGCGAAGAAGGACAAGGGCGAGAAACCGACTCCCAAGGGCTGGGTCAGGGTGGGGAGCCTTCCGGTGAACTCCTCGGACCCACAAGGCGCACTCGCGCAGGTGACGCTGAGGATTGTAGACGACTACAAGTCTCGGGTGGAGCGGGTGTCTGACTCGCTGAAATCATTCCAGGATGTGGACACGCTGAGCCAGGTCGGGACGAAGACGTACACGCTTTTCGTCTACAAGGGAGTCCCGGAGGGGGTGATTGTGGAGTCTGTGGCGAAGAAGGAGGTATTCGCCTTCACTGCCAGATTCAGGGCGATCTAGCCGCACTTCTGGATAGATATCAGCCTCAGACAGTAGTCTAGTTCGAGCCTGAAAGAGGACAAGGCTTCTGTGCCGAGCAGAACCTCGTCCAGGCCGTCCCATGTTTCGACGAAGCCGTACAGGCTGACGTCAGCCTGCTTCAACCGCAACCGCGCGTACGACCCCCTGGACTCGACTTTCGCTCCGTTCGCGAAGACCATGGTCCTGCCTAGCAGCTCTAGCTCTCCAAGCTTCAATTCGTCGAAGGCTCCCGCCGGTACGCCAAGGAACCCGGCGTAGCCCGTGTCTATCGTCGCCACAGTCTCCCCCGCCTCCGGATATCGCCGCCCTCCGATGACGTTTTCGACCGAGACCTCAAGCGAGGGGGTCGAATCAAGGAACGCGCTCAAGCGGCCCTGCCCCTCGCACCGACCCTCACAACAGGCTTGAGCGGGACGGACGACTCGATTCTGATCCCGCGGGGTTCGATTCCCTTGTTCCTGATGATCAGCGCAAGTTCTTCGAGGTCGTCAGCGGTAGCGAAGACTTTCCCGTCTCTTATGGCGCGGAACGAAGTCTTCCCCTGGGACGTCTGCCTTGCGATCGCCTCCCTGACAGCGCCTTCCACAAGGGAAGAAAGGGCGCCCTTGCGCGAGCCATATAGTTCTCTCACGACCTTCCGGAGCTTTCGCGCTGTCTCCTCGGACATGGAGACTGTGACGTTGACCATCGCAATACGATATACTTAGGTCGTATTTAAGCCGCGTTCGGTTGTCGGAGCGGTAGGAGGCTAACCGGCCCGAAGGTGACTCAACCCGCGGCAGCCTTCTGGAGCAGAGGGAGGTTGTTCCCGAGGACGATGGCGCCCAGAATCAGGTCGGCAGAGGCCAGGACCAGGAAGGCCATGTACTTCAAGAGCTTGTACTGGAACTCGTCTGTGCTCCCCCTTCTGAAGGCGACGAGGTAGAAGAGCGGGACGACGGGGATGAACTTCAGAAGGTATGCGACCATGAACCCTTCGAAGCCGAGTCTGAACAGCGCGGCCCCGAGGGGATTGAGCTCCACGAAGCCACTGCTGAGTTCGGCGGCGTATAGGGTGGTAATCGTGTCCCAGAAGTTCAGGAGGACGAGCCCCGCAAGGAGCGGCCAGAGGGCGGACTGGATTAGCTCGATGTTGAGCTTCATTATGAACCTCCTTTCACGCTCGAAGGGGGCCCAGATGGGGCGCATGCCGGGCGTTGGATGAGATGAGCTGGATTAGAAGAATATGGATTGTTAATCAATAATTCCTGTCCTGAAGCGTTAATATGACCGGAAGGGACCGAAGTTCAATGAAGA
>JAKAPN010000191.1 GCA_021822995.1 archaeon | reverse complement strand
CGCCGTGATACTGTCTCCCATCAACCCGACCCTCCCCATAGTGATCTACACGAACATCACCAGGGGGGACATCCTCGCCTCCTCCGCCTTCGCCCTGTTGCTTGTCGCCCCAGTGGTCGTGCTCACTGCCGTTCTGCAGAAGTACTTGAAGGGGGAGTACCTGTCCGGGGGGATGCACGGTTGAACAAGCTCGAGCTCGTCGACCTGGACAAAGCGTACGGGAAGAAGCGCATCCTCGACAAGGTGTCGCTGAAGGTGGAGAAGGGGGAGTTCTTCGTCGTCCTCGGCCCGTCGGGCGAGGGGAAGAGCACTCTGCTGAGGGTGCTGGCCGGCATAGAGAGGCCCGACTCGGGGCGGGTCCTGATAGACGGCGTGGACGAGACAGACCTCCCCCCCAACAAGAGGAACGTCGCCATGGTCTTCCAGAACTACGCCCTCTACCCCAACATGACGGTCAGGGGCAACATCTCCTTCCCTCTGAAGATGCGGCACGTCCAGCGCCAGGAGCTGGAGAAGAAGGTGGCTGAAGCCGCGAAGATGCTTGGCATATTCGATATCGTTGACAAGCCGGTGACGAAGATTTCCGGCGGCCAGAAGCAGCGGGTAGCCCTGGCGAGGGCCATGGTCCGTGACCCCGCCCTCTTCCTGCTCGACGAGCCGCTGAGCAACCTCGACGCGAGGGCGCGCTTCGTGGCACGCGGCGAACTAAAGCGGATCCAGCAGGAGCTGGGGCAGACCTTCGTCTACGTCACCCACGACCAGAAGGAGGCAGCGAGCCTTGCGACATCGGTGGGGGTCCTCCACTCGGGGAGGTTCGAGCAGGTCGACCGCTTCGAAGAGCTCTACGACCGCCCCCGCACCAAGTGGGTCGCACAGTTCGTGGGTGAGTTCCCCATGAACTTCCTGCCGGGGGAAGCGCTGGGCCTGGATGGCGGCGTCGAGGTGGGTTTCAACCCCGAGTGGGTCACGCTGGGTGAAGCGGGGATAGACTGCGTGGTCGAGTCGAGGGAGACCGTTGCAGACAGCCACTATGTCTTCTGCTCCACCAAAGACGGGGCCAAGGTGATCCTCAAGGCTCCAGAGAAGCTCGAGATAGGCACCAGGACCTCGTTCAGGGTGGACCGCAAGGAGCTCTTCAAGGATTCGCTCCTCCAAGGCGTCTGACCCGGCGCTCCCGTCGGGTCATGGATGGTCTTCGCCGGCCTGCCACTGTCTCCCTTGGCAGGGAATTGACTCCAAAATATGAAGTGAAGCAGATGGGCCGGAAGGGATTCGCTCAGGGAGATGCTGTTTTCTTCCTCAACCTGAAGACGAACAGGCCTACGACCGCGGCTGCCGCTATCGCGCCACCCGTGGCCACAAACAGCAGACTGTTGTCTGTGCTCCACCGGGCGGTGATCAATTCGGGGGAGGTCATCACGGTCGAGCCGCTCGGCCGGTCGGAAGTGAAGCTCCCGGTCCACCCCGCGAACCTCTGAAAGACGAGCGGGCCCCCTGCCGATGTCCCGCTCACCGAGTAGGGAGCCGAGGAGCCGCTCCTGTACCAGCCCGACCCGCTGGAGTTCCCTATCGGGCTGGCGACCTGGAACCGGTAGTACGTCGCGTACCTGGCTTCGACCGTTATCGCGGCCGAGGCGGTGACGTTGATCGCGTTCCTCGTCGAGTTCTCCAGATCGAGTAAGGAGTACCTTGTCTGCCCCGACGGCTGGTAGAGCACCGGCACCGAGATCTCGAACGAGGAAGCGTTCGGGAGGACAAAGGACCCCATGCCTTCGCTGCTCGTGCTCAGCGTGAGGTTCTCGTCGAGCGCAGGGCTGTACACGTTGAAACGGAGGCCGGCGACGGGCTCCTCCCCGTCGGAGAGCGCCTGAAGGGAGTAGGCGGTCGGGACGACGCTCCTGAAGTACTGCGCCGTCATCGAGAAGACGGGGGACGACGCGAGCAGGGACACGTTCTCGGTCTTCGCGCCGTCGCTCCAGCCTGTGAAGTAGTACGTCCTGTTGGCAAGCACGACGGAGGGCGGGACCGACGCCAGGGCTGCCGTGTCGTTGTATGCCGCGAAATCGACAGCCCCTGTGGGGCCCGTTACGGCGCGGGAGATCCTGCCGCCATAGGTGAAGTTGACGGGAACTCCCGCCAGCGGCCCCGAGTCGGACGCCGCCGTGATGGCGTAGGTCACCGGACCCACGGCTGGAGAATAGACGGAGACGACGGCAGAGGTCGCCGGGGCCGCGCCCTCCAGGACCGCAGTGACGTTCGCCACGCCCGTGCCTTGGGCCGTGAAGGTGCCGAGGGCGTACCCGAGCGCAGAGGCTTCGACCTCCGGAGGGAATGTCATGTTGACGTCGGACGAAGACAGGTGGACGGCCACGGGACCGTAGGGGACCGGTTCCGCCCCGTCGTAGAACCCCACCGAGAAGCTGTATGTTTCGCCTGACCTGACCCTTGAGGGGAGGGATATCCCGAGGGATGGCCTGAAGGGCGCCGCCACTGTCACGGTAAGAGGGATCGAGATCAGCCCCGGCGCGATCGCCGTGATTTGGGCGGTCCCGGTGGCGTTGGCATAAACCGGGAAGACCGCGCCGTCAGAGCCGCTCAGGGCGACCTGCGACCCCTGTAGCTTTACGACGCTCGAGTTGCTCGAGAAGAGGTCGAGGGTGAGGCTGCCGGTGGCGGGGGCGAAGGTGTCGTTGAAGAGCGACAAGGAGAGGAACTCGCTGCTGCCGGCCGTGAGGTTGGCTCCGGGGGGGCCGACCATGGCCTCCTGCGGGTTCGACCCCTGGAGCGACAGGCCGACGCCTGTCGTGGCGGACGTGAAGCCTGCCGCGGCCGCCGTGATTGTCATGAAAGGCGCGGCCTGGGGGGACGAGCCGGACGGCACTGGGACGCTGACGTAGGCGTCCGAGCTCCCCGGCTGCACCTCCACGGTCTGCTGCGGCATGCCCTGGAAGGACGTCGTGACGGAGACCTGGACCCCGACAGGGGTGTCGAAGGGGTTCCCTGCAGCCGTGAGCCCCACCCGGAGGTGCACTGAATCGCCTGGGGCGACAGGGTTGTTCATCGGGACCAGCCGGAGCGCGAAGTCGCTGAAGACAGACGCGGAGACTTTGGCGGAGCCGGAGAGGAAGCCGTCAGCGGTGGCGGTCAGGGTGGCCGAGCCCTCCGTGCCTGCCTGCACCCGGGCCTCCGCGTGGGACCTGCCGAAGGGGATGGCCACCTGTTGGGAGACGCTGGAGACGGCCGGGTCTGACGAGAAGAGGCTGACCGTGACGCCTGCCCTCGCCGGGGACGGGTTCCCGTTCGAGTCGACCAGCTGGACCATGACGACACCGGAGCCGCCTGGCGGCAACTGGGCCGGTATAGCGGTGAGCCTGATAGAAACGGGGGGGAGGAGGCTGCCGGGAATGCTGCTCTGCGTTGCGCGCAC
>JAKAPN010000190.1 GCA_021822995.1 archaeon | reverse complement strand
CAGGTTACGAACCCGCAGACGCTCTTCTGCGCGAACCTCTGCGCGATTCTGCTGACCGTCTCCTCTCTGTCCTTCTCCTGCAGGAAGAAGGAGAACGCGTAGATGATTATCCCCGAGACACTTTCCAGTCCCCACACTGGGACTGCGAAGTAGGCCCGCGCATCGGCCATCCTGCCCAACCTGTAGTTGACCGCCCTTGCGGTCAGGCCCACCTCTTGGCCGATTCTCTTGGCTGGCTTCAGCGCGTCCCACCTCAGAGCCCGGAGTATCTTCATGTCTGCCGCGGACAGCTTCATGCCCAGCGGGGGCATGGGCACGTCGAAGAGCTTGGCGGGTTCGACGCCAGCCAACTCGCCCGTCAGGGCCAGCCTCCTTTCAAGGTCGCCCTCGCTCTCGTAGAGCAAGACGACGCGCAGAGAATGGGAATACTCGTCAATCACCTGGACCTCGTCGAGCAGGCTGAGCTTCGACATCGCTTCTTTTTTCCTGTCGCGGTCGGAGAACTGAAACACGTAGATGGAGCACCTGAGACCCAGAGCCGAGAGATTGGGGAAAGCCTGATAGTACTTTATCAGCCCAGAACGCTCCATATTCCTGATCCTCGACCTCACCGTCTTTGGGTCCAGCCCCAGGTCCCTCGCCATTTTGGACACGCTAGGTCTGCGGTGAAGGGTGCCGTTCGGGGAATGATGGGAAAAGCCCATGGCAGCCAGTATTCGAAAGTCTGTAACGTTCAAAGACGGCAGTTCGCAAGGCACTTCGGAGTATAAGCGTTCCGGGCGGCCCCTCGCGATGGGCTGGTCGGGAAACTCTCCGCCGTCCCGTTTCCCGGACAGCCAACTGGCTTCCCAGCCATTTGATATACGCTAAGGTCAGATGAAGGAGGCCGTTGTCATCATGACTGGACAATCGACGGCGAAGCCGAGCGACGAATCCGAGATTCCTTTGGAGTTCTCGCGGTTCACGTTTGTGCTTGACGAGGGAGGCGTCTTCAAGGTGCCCATGGAGAAGGTCTGGAGGCTGCATTCAAGCCCAGAGCACGTGCACCCTTCCGATCCCGACGCGGTGTTCGAGCGCGCGAGCGAGGGCGTGACATACATACACGCCACGCTCACTCTCAAGGACGGGACGAAGGTGAAGAACAAGATGAAGCTGACGGCCTACCCTCCGCTGGGGTTCTCGTTCGAGTGGCTGGAAGGGCTGTTCGCAGGCTCGAAGGAGTTCAGCTTCTACATCCCACAGGACGAGGAGACGGGCGTTACGTCGGTCGGAGAATGGACCTCGCCCACGCTCAGGCCCGAGCAGGTGAGACCGGCGGTGCTCAAGCTGATGGAGACGCTCTACGAGGAAGACCAGGCCAACCTAGCGAGGATGAAGTGACTCGAACCCCGAACAATCGGCGCCGAGAGGCGGCATCGGAACCTGGCACGCGACGGTATTACTCCAGTTCTTCGTCGCCTTCGTGCAGTTCCTCCTCGCTCCTTGGTACGCTTTCGTGATGTTTTCGCCCGGCTCGATCTCGGAGTACATGCCCAACGAGCAGGCACCGTCGGGCTTCCTCGTGCTGAGGTTCGTCGTCGCCGCGGTCGCCTGGCTCCCGATAATCTACTTCACGTGGAAGAGGAACCGAGCCGGCGCGGCTGCGTCTGCGATCTATTCAGCTGCACTCCTCGTAATCATACCATTGGCCATCTTGAGCGGAAGCGGGCGGCCCGATTTCAGCGACTTCGTGCTTTTCCCCACTGACATATTTCTGGTGGTGTTCAGCGTCGCGACGTTGAGAGTGTTCTCTAAAGAGCGCAGGTCAGGGTAGAACCAGAGAGACGACATCGACGCGACGGACTACCGCCACGGGCAAAGCAAAAGGGCGAATTGAGGCCGCACGAGCCAGGGGCGGCCTGACACGGAGGGGGCCGCCAACGATGATCCGGTCCTCCCACGGTATGAATCAATCCACTTCGATACCGATAGTGGTTACGCAGTTGGCAAATAGTCCGATCGTCGGATGAATCAGGATCACGCCTTATTGGTCTCTGGAGGGAACAACATCCATCTGACGCATCATTCCCAGCCAGTCCACCACCGCCCAGTGTTCTTTCATCTTTCGGCCAGCCATCCGATGGATATAGAGCCTGCGAAGCGCTCTGGCAACGGTTTTCGTGGAGACGTCCGCGTCGCCTGCGATGTCCCTCAGAGTCATCCTAGGGTTCCCCTGAAGCGCGAGCAATATCTTCAAGTCAATTTCGGAGAGACTTGACGAATGCGGCTTTGGAAGCGACACACTCGAGCAAACCACGTCATCCGAGCGGGCTTCGCCGTGGTCCCGGACCAATCGTTGGCGCAAGCTATCAGGATGTCAAAGCTCGATGCAGACCTGTGCACCAGCACCTTCTCCCAATTCCTAGCGATGGAACTCATCGGAAGCGAGCGACCTGACGCCCACGTCCAGTCGATCACGAAATCGTACTCCGAAAAGAAGCGCCTCCTCGTGGAAGGCTTGCGTGAAAGCAACTCCCACAGGTTGGATGGACGAATCCGGAAGGAGGGATGTTCCGCTGGCTAAGGATTAACTCGCAAAGGGTCGACACAGAAGGGAAGCGTTTATGTGCCGTCGAGGGCGGTGTCTCGTACCTGCCAGGAACGGTTTGCTACCCGAGAGAGCGGCAGACAGATGGAGAAGGGAGAAAGACGATGCGGCTCAACTTTGCTTCCCCCTCGGTTGAAAACATGGAGGAGTGAGTAAAACGACTTTCAAAGGTGATAAGGCAAGACGCGTGACGGAAGAGGGCCAAATCAATCATGCAGATATCAGGATGGGTCGGAAGGGATGCAGCTGGCTGTGCCTGTCGCCTGATTGCCAAGATGAAAAACGCAGGCTGAAGGAAGAGGAATAGGGTCCTCCTCTTCACCGTCCAGTCACTGTCCGACGAGATCAGCCGTTCGTACTCCCTCCCGTTCCAGATGTCAAGGATGGCCATTCGCCCTCCTGGCTTCGTGACGCGCATCATCTCGCTCAGTGCCCTTCCTCTTTCCTGCTTGCCCTTTATGTTGTGGATCACGAAGGAGGAGAGCACGACATCGAAGTGGTCGTCGGGGAAGGGTATCGAGCGGGCGTCAGCCTCCTTCACTTCCACCCTGTTGCGTACGCCCTCCAGCTCGGCGTTGCGCAGCGCCGAGCTCGCGCTGCTGCCGGTCTGGTCTCCTTCGTTCCAGACGTCTATCCCGACCACCATGCCCCCGTCAAGGCGCCTTGCGGCCCCTGTCAGCATGAGCCCCCTGCCGCACCCCACGTCAAGGACAGTCTCGTCCCCCTGCAGGCCGAGGGCGTCCAGCATCCTGTCCCTGGCCCTCAGCTTCCCCACCTTGCTCGACCAGACGAAGTGGCCGGCGCTGAGTAGGAAGTACGCCCCGATGTAGGCAGTGCCGATGC
>JAKAPN010000189.1 GCA_021822995.1 archaeon | reverse complement strand
AAAGTTAGGGGCGGCCAGGGCGGATAGGCACGAGGATGCCCCGATCCAGGCGATGAACCGGGCATGGGCCCTGTCCAAGCCGAGTCGCCTAAGCCGGGTCGCTCAGCGGCCGCCCGGGGCCTTTCTGTTTCCTGGCCAGCATGTAGGCTGCGACGACGGCCAGCGTGAAGAAGATCGTCGCCGGGAGCTGGTATGGAAACTCGGGGACCCCACCGCCGCCGGGGGCGGACGCGGTGAACCGGACACCCGCCAGCTCGCCCCACTGCACGTTGGTCCACGACACCGAATTGGCCGTCTTCGACGAAGGCGCGGGCGCAGCCGTATCATTGATGGTGACCGAGCTGCTCCCCGCCACGAGGGTCACGTTGACTGGCCCCGTCATGTCGGTCGCGAAGAAGTTGAACAGTGCCGATTCGTTGAAGGAGCCCGCCACGACGGTCACCGGCGGGCGTATCAGGAATCCGCTTGCCGAAACCGCTACAAAGGATTCGCCATTGGTCTGCACGGTCCCCGTCTCCCTGAAGTTGAAGTTGGAGATGTCGAACGTGGTGGCACTGAGGAAAGCCGATTGCGAGGGCGTCTCCCCGGTGAAGGCGCCGCCGGCGGACAGCGTCTGAATCGCCTGGTCGATGTTCAGGTTGCTGGCGGCGTCTATCTTGATGTTCAGGCTGGCGGTGCCGCTGCTGTAGGCCAGATTGTAGGTGTAGTCGTGGAACGAAGAGAGTATCTCCCCGTAGGCTCGAAACACGGCGGCCTCGGAAGCAGGAACCGTCGTGCTCTGCGACGGCCCCACCGTGCTCGCGGCCGCTTCGAAGTAGAGCAGCGGGAGCTCGGCTATGTCGCCTGTCGCCTGGAACTGCAGGCTCACGAGCGCCGAGTTCGACGAGTAAGTCGGGCTGACAGTCACCGAAGTCACCGTGACGTTTGCGTTGTAGGCCGCGAGCTCCCGGTTGAGCGACGACGCGTTCACTTGCTGCTGGAACGTGTTGACGAACTCCGATACGACGGATTGGTTCACCGTGACTTGCTGCCCGTTCACCGTGTAGGTACCGTACTGCACGGTGGCGTTGCCGCCCATCGTGACGCTGCTGGAAGTCCCGTGGTAGACAAGCTCGAACGAAGTCAGCCCGTTGCTATAGCCCGGGACCAGCTGGACGTTCACGCTCCCCGACGCGACGCCCCCCGAGTAGGACCCCGTCGCGGTGAACGACGTCGCACCGCTGTAAGGCTGCTGGCTGGTCAGCGACGGGGACAGCGCCGCGCTCGCCTGGAGGTTGAGCGTCGTGCCCCCGTTCGAAGGAGCCGTACTCGCCTGGACGCTGAAGCTGCTGACAGATGCCGACGGGCTGCCAGGCGAGGTCTCGTTCGAGGCGAACGCGACCCCCACCGAACCGTCGGGGTACACGGTCAGCGTGATCGAGGACGACGCCCCGCCCTGCGCCACGGCGCCGGTCGGCGCCGCCATTGCAATCAACATGAAAATGACCAGCAGGACGGCCGGCCTTGAATCCAACACAATCCACCAACTTCCAAGTTATGTATTTATACTTTGAGAGGCGATCCCGCCCTGCTTGTCCCTTGTCGCCCTTGGCTTCCGCAACTCCTTCCGGCGCCCCGTGAGGACCTCGCTCTCGATCCTGGGGGTCGCCCTCTGCATCACATTGATGCTCACGGTCGCGGCCGCGTCCCAAAGATACACCGCCATAGTCACCCAGAGCTATTCGCTGTATGATTCGCAGGTGGTGGTCGTCTCCCGGACCTCGCTCCTGGTCGAAGGCGTCCCCCTGGGGGGAGCGATCCCCGAGGGGGCAGTTTCTCTCCTGCGGGCGGTGAACGGGGTGAGTTCGGCCACCCCCATCCTGCTCGTGGTCGACGTCCGGCAGCTCGTCCCGACGAACATAACCATCGGTGTCCCGATCGAGAATTTCTCCATGTTCAGCAGGTCCACCCCGATTCGGCTCCAGGGCACCTACCCGACTTCTTCTGACCAGGTCGTCCTCGGAAACTACATAGCGGGCAAACTGAACGCGACCGTGGGCTCCACGATCAGGGTCGGAGGGACCGGCCTCACGGTGAGCGGGATAATCTCCACCCCCAACCTGATTCTGGGGAACGCCGTCATCATGCCCCTGGCCACGGCCCAGTTGACCCAGGGGTACGCCGGTCTGGTCTCGGCCGTCCTCGTCAACTCGCACACCCTTGGGCCCTCGGCGCTGATCCAGAACATAGACGCGGCGATCCCAGGGGTGACGGCCATCGACCCCGCCAGGACCCAGTCCCTGGCGACGCCTCTCATCAGCTCCCTGGGCACGCTGAACTACAGCGTCGACCTCTTCTCCATGTTCGTAGCCTTCCTCTTCATCGCCATCATCTCCAGCGTGAACATCCTTGAGCAGAGGGACGAGTTCCTTACGATGAAGGCGATAGGCTCCTCCACCGCGTCCGTGCTCAAGGTGACGCTGGCCGAGACGGGGCTCATGGCGACCGCCGGGGTGCTCCTGGGGCTGCTCCTCTCCGCCGTCGCCACCGTCGGGGTCTTCTACCTCTACGCTTCGATCCCGCTGGTCCCGTCGTTCGTCACGGCGTTCGAGGTAACCCCCGTCTCCAGGCTCCTGGCCGCCGCGCTGGCCGTCATCGGGCTGGGGATGCTGTCAGGGGGGGTTGCCACCGCCTCCGTCCTGAGGGAGTCGAAATGACCGGGCCCGTCTGCCGCCTGGAGTTCGCGTCCCGGGTCTTCGATTCGGGCCCCGAACAGGTCGTGGCGGTGAAGGACGCCACCCTCTCCGTCGTCCCCGGAGAGAGCGTGGGCATAGTGGGCCCGTCCGGGTCGGGGAAGACCACGCTGCTCGGCCTCCTGGGAGCCCTCAGGCTCCCCACCCGGGGCGAAGCCTTCTTCCAGGAGACCAACCTCCGGGACCTGACGGACGCGGGCAGGAGGGAGCTCAGGCTGAAGAAAGTGGGATTCGTCTTCCAGCAGCTGAGGCTGATTCCCGCCCTCTCCGCCGTCGAAAACATCCAGCTCCCGATGACTCTCTCCGCACGGCACGGCCGAGGCGCCAGGGCGAGGGCCCTCGAGCTCGCCGGGTCGGTCGGCCTGGGGGGAAAGGCGAATCGCAGGCCCGCCCAGCTGAGCGTGGGGGAGCAGCAGCGGGTCGCCGTAGCGCGGGCCATCGCGAACGACCCCGCCCTCATCCTCGCCGACGAGCCGACGAGCCAGCTCGATTCCTCATCCGGCAGGAAGATCGTCGACCTACTCCTCTCGCTCAGGGAAAGAATCGGCGCGGCCGTGGTCATCTCGACCCACGACCCCAGCGTCGCGAAGAGCCTTGACCACGTGTACGCCATGAGGGACGGCGTCATCGCGCCCGGGCGCAACTTCTGACCGACCATTCAGGCCGACCCCGGCGGGGATCGTCGCGGGTCCATGGCCAAACACGCGCAAACCGA
>JAKAPN010000188.1 GCA_021822995.1 archaeon | reverse complement strand
AGGGACCGCCAGGCCCAAGGCCGCGATTACGATTCCGCCCACCGAGTACCCAAGCAACTGGTTGAACGACTGGCTGAGGGAGAACAGGCCGTTTGCAGCCCCGATGTTCTCCCTGCTCACCATGTTTGGGATGATGGCCCCGCTCGCGGCCCTGTAGAATTGGGCGCCCGAGTAGAGCAGCAGCACCAAGAAGATCAGGAGCGAGAAATCGAGGGAGTCGGCGGCGTATAGGAGCGAGACGGCGAGGGTGACTGCTCCCTGGAAGAGGCTGCTGACGACCATCACATTCCTGCGGTTTTTCCGGTCGGCGTATACCCCGGCGAAGGGGGACACCAAAACTGCGGGGAGCAGGACAGCCGCCTGGGTAAGGCCCACCAGCTCCGTCGAGCCGGTCGTGACGAGTACGAGCCAGAGGAGAGCTATGTCGAAGACCGCGTCTCCCGATTGAGAGATGAGCTGGCCGGCCCAGAGGTATGAAAAAGACCGGTTCTTCAGAAGGGCGCCGTAACTAGGGCCCCCAGCTGGTTTCTCGGCCACGCTGCGCCTGATATGGGAACGGTATCTAAACCGTCGGAGGCGTGTATGCCACCGTGGGAGCGGTGATCGTGCCCTCTGTCTCGGTCAGTCCCAGCTCCTTCCCCAGGTCAGCCCTAAGCCCCTTGTACCGGTTGCGGACGGTGACCTCCGTGACCCCCGCTGCCTCTGCGATCTCCTTCTGGGTCTTGACCTCCCCTTCGATTACCCCTGCGAGGTAGAGCGATGCAGCTGCCAGCCCCATTGGGGACTTCCCCGCTGAGATCTCCTTCTCCTCTGTGATCCTGACGATCTCGATCGCTTTGCGGGCGACGCGCTCCGAAAGCCCGACGTGGGACGCGATTCTGTTGACGTTCCTGGCGGCGTCTGCCACTGGCATGGTCAGGTCCATCTCCCTGACGAGTATCCGGTAATCCCTGGCCACAGCCTTCCGGTCGAGGTTCTCTGCAGCGGCTATGTCCTTTAGCGTCCTGGGGGTCTCTGTATCCCTCATGGCAGCGTAGAGCGACGCGGCCGATATGCCGATGATCGAGCGGCCCCTGAGAAGGCCCCGGTCGAGCGCCTTCCTGTAGATGTACGCAGCCCTCTCCCTAACCGCCTGGGATACCCCGAGTTTGTCGGCCATTTTCTCAAGTTCGCGCAGAGCGATGCTCAGGTTCTTCTCCTGGTTCCCGAACGCCGGTGAGCGGTTGTCCCACTTCCGGAGCCGGTCGATGCTGCTGCGCATTGGAGAGCCGAGCGCCCTCCCCGAGGCGTCTCTGTTGGAACGCCCTATCATGGTGGAAAGTCCCATGTCCCTGTAGGTGATCGATGTCGGCGCCCCGGCGCGAGCCCTGTCCGCGCCTTTCTCGTCGCTGAAAGACCGCCACTCTGGGCCCTGGTCGATCGACCGCTCGTTGACAACGAAGCCGCAGTTGCTGCATGTGAGCTCGCCCGAGTTCGCGTCTTCCACAAGCGTCCTTCTGCCGCAGTGAGGGCAGCTGTCCGAAACCTGAACGGCCGATGTTCTGGAGTATCTCAATCTATTCACTGAGGTAAACAAACAGTAGTTGTATATAAAGTGGTAGTATTTCTGGACTTGGTTGGTATTGTGGAGTTTACCTGCTGGGCGTTTTATGGCGGCGGGACCCTCTGGGAGTCGCTGAAGTCAATCTTCGACTGCGACAAAAGAGTCATTCGGTGTTGACCCGGCGCTTTTGATACGCCGAAGCAGCTGAAAGCGATATCATGGGGGTTGAGCTGGCGTTCGGCATAGCCGGCGGCGTGATCCTCGTCGGCGTCCTCGCGAACCTCGTCTCGAAGAGATTCAACATACCGGACATCCCTCTCCTGATAGTTCTTGGGATAGCCCTGGGTCCGGTCACCGGGCTGATTCAGGTCGGGTCGCTCGCCGTGATAGCCCCTTTCTTTTCGGCGCTCGCGGTAACGGTGATACTCTTTGAAGGGGGAATCCGCCTAAGGCTGGCGAGGGTCGCCTCCCAACTTGGGAGGGCCCTCTCTCTCGTCGTATCGGAATACCTGATCTGCGTCTTCGTGGTGGGGCTCGCCCTCGCCTGGTTCATGAAGTGGCCGCCGCTTGTAGGGATGGTCCTGGGGTCGGCGCTGGGAGGCAGCAGCACCGTGGCTGTCTTTTCGCTTCTGAAGAGGACGCAGAGCTCTGAGAAGGTAGCAGCGATCGTGAGCCTCGACGCGGCGCTGAACGACATCCCGATCCTGGTCGTTACCGCAGTCCTCATCGAGATACTATCGGGGACCGCAGGGAGCGGGATAGCCTTCGTGTTGCAGAGCATCGTGCAGTCCTTCGTCATAGGCGGGGTGATTGGCGTGGTCGGAGGCATCGTCTGGCTGAAGATGCTGGAAAAGCTGGGAGACGAACCATACAAGGACATCGCGACGATCGGGTTCCTTCTGGGGGCGTACGCCGTGTCGCAGGCCTTGAACGGAAGCGGGGTGATGAGCGCCTTGATGATCGGTCTGATCGTAGGGAACAGCGCCGAGGTGCGGAGGCTGGCAGGGATGAAGGAAGCGCCGTTGGTAGAAGGAGTCTCGCGGAGGTTCCATGAGCAGATCTCGTTCGCCCTGCGGACGTTCTTTTTCGTCTACCTGGGGCTCTTCCTGAGCCTCAGCGACCCAATCTATCTCCTGATAGGCGGCGGCGTCAGCCTTCTACTTCTGGGAGCGAGGTATCTCGCGGTCATGATCTCCACGACTGGAGACTCGATACTGCGTATGGACACAGGACTGATGACGATGATGTTTCCCAGAGGGCTGTCCAACGCAGTGATGGCGCAGAGCCTCATCCTGATCGGAATTCCTGCGTCGAGCTCGCTGCTGGAGATAGCCGTCTCTACGATCTTCTGGAGCGTGGTCTTCAGCAGCGTAGTGGTGGTCCTCTTCCCCGGGCACCTCTCGTTCAACCTCAATGTCCCAGGGCTTGGCTCCGGCAGACTCCCGCATCTTCGTCAGAGAAACATGATTCCCGCCGCACAGCGGTTCCGGGCCGAGGTGAAAGAGGCGGTCGAAGAACTGCCTGGCGTCAAGTTCGGCATGAAGCCGTTCGTTGGGTCCTATGGCCCCTTCGAGCCGCTTGCCGCCTTCTCCAAAGGGAAGCAGACTCTGATCGTCGACGCGCTGATGGGGCTGGATGAGGTGAAGCAAGTCCCATCCAAGGTAAAGAGCTGTCAGGATGCGAAGTTCCATGGGGAACTCGACTTCGTAATAGACGACCTCACAGCCTTCAAAGCTCTCACCCGCTTGCTCCTGGTGGAAGAGTACTGCGACAGGTCCCAGACGCTGGGCTTCAAGGTCAGGCTCTTCTCTTTCGAGCCCCATGCGAAGAACAAGCTGGTCCCCCTCAGGCAGATGAAATCCATGCTCGCCCCCGAGGCGATGAAGAAAAGCCGGCTAGGCGGAATCATGGAAGC
>JAKAPN010000187.1:305-3461 GCA_021822995.1 archaeon | reverse complement strand
ATAGCGCTTCCCCGGGGCGAAGTAGTCCTTTTCGTAGTAGTGCTCGTCCTGCGGGATGTGCACCTTGCGGTACTTCGAGAGCTGCGCGCCGCTCTGGCCGAACACGAGGCAGGTGTTGTACCTCGACCCGCCGTCCTGCTCGTAGACCGACCCCCCCACGAGCACCACCCTGCTCTCCTTCGCCGCGTCCGAGAGCGCCCGGCTCGTCGGGCCCGGGACCGGTTCAGCGGCCTGCCTGGATGACCTGGAGGTCGGGAAATAGAGGGACGTGAAGAGCTCCGGGAGGCACACGATGTCCGCCCCCTGCGACGCCGCTTCCCGCACGAACCACCTGGCCTTCCTGACGTTGGACGCCCGGTCTTCTCCCATGGACATCTGCACCATGCCGAGCCGGACCTTGCGGGTTGCCAAGCGGGCAGTCCCCGACCCCGCGTCTATTCAAACGCAGCGCGCTACTTCTTCGAGACCGGCTGCCGTATCACGAACCCCGAGCCGGGGCCCTTGACGTCGGACACGCTCATGAAGTACTCCCTCGCCGGCCCCTCCAGGCGGTACCCCTGTTCGAGGAGCCGCCCGAGGAACGGGCCGTACGTCCTCGCGAACTCTTCCGGCGGGCCCTCGTGCCTCGTCTCCGCGATGTCGACCTCTCCAAGGTCCTTGAACTTCACCTCGCCCTGCGACTCGACCGTCTTCGCCACCGGGATGCAGGCGTCGCTCCTCAGCTCTGACGCAGGGGTCTCAGTGGGGTTGTCGTAGAACATGCAGAACGGGTACCCGACCTGCTCGATCCCCTTCTGGTCGATCCACTCCTTGAGGCGCTTCATGGTCTCGCCGATCCGTGAGTAGGGGCCGCGCTGCTCGGCGTACGCCACAAGCAGCTTCGGGGCCTTCGAGAACGTCACCTCTGGGGGCGCCAACCGATCCGCGGAAAGGCGCCTTCATGTAATAAGTTAGCCGTCCGCCGCAAACGTTTTTCCAGCGCCTGCCACGGGACGTCCAGGCCAGATGCTCCCGCCATACACGCTGCAAGCCGCCGCGTCTGCCCTGCTGCAGGTCACGAGCGCGAGCAAGCCCGTCTGGGTCACGGCAGTGGAAGTCGTCATTTTCGTCGCAGCAGCCGCAATAGTCGGCACCCTGTTCACGAGGCTCGTGACCACCGTCGCGCTGAAGGCGGGTGCCCACAAGGGGGTGGTCCACACCACCAGGAATTGGCTGAGCGTCCTCATCATAGTCGGGATAGTAGCCGGCGTCGCGTACCTGACGGGCCTGTCCACCGACATCACGACCCTCACGATATCAGGCATCGCGGGGCTCGCGGTCTCCCTGGCGCTCCAGAACACGCTCACCAACATCATCGCCGGCGTCCTCCTCCTCAACGACGGGATAATCCGCCTCGGGGACGACATCCAGTACGGGGGACCGGGCGGGGTGAGGGGAGAGGTGGTCAAGCTGTCCCTGAGGACCACCTGGCTGAGGACCGCGGACGGCGTCATCACGGTCATCGGGAACGGTAACCTCTCGGCCGGCCCGATCCTGAACCACTCTGCGCGGGCCAGGCTCGAGAAGAAGCTGCGGGTCTAGCTCCCCCAGAAAAGATCCAGCGTGGTCGCGCCCATTATCTCGTCGAAGGAGAAGTCCAGCGCGTCCAGGAGCTGGTCGAACATGGAGTGGGCGTACTCGATGTACTTGTCAGCGTCCACCTCGTCGGGCCTCGCCATCTTGGCGGGCTTCACGTACGGGGGGTTCTTGGTCTTCACGTAGGCGATGATCTCGCCGGCCTTTATCTCCTCCCCCTTCTCCTCCAGCTGCTTCGCCGCCCTGACGTGCTGGGGGGTCGTCCCCTTGTAGTTGTCAGTCGGCTTGCCCATGAGCACCGTGAACGCCAGGTCCTGGACGGGGACCTTCTTCCCCTTCAGGTCGGACAGCATCTTGGCGAGGAGCTCCTTGGTGCTGGCGCGTGCCCGTTCGAAGTCCTCGGGGCTCTTGACGGAGCTGAGGATGTCCAGGGTCTCGTAGAACACCTTCTTGAGATACTCCGGGGTCTGGGACTTCTTCCCCGTCAGTCCCTTGATGTCGACCGTCCCGTCGGGGAGGACGCCGAAGTAGTTCTTCTTCCTGCTGCTGAAGGCCACGTACCTGTACACCTTGTCAAGGTCCAGCTCCACCCCCAGGTCCTTCTCGGCCCAGCTGGTGACTATCGAGATCTGCTCCCTGGACGGGCTCTTCAGGAAGAGGCTGTCTGTGTCGCTATAGAGCACCTCGACCCCCATCTCCTTGCACTTCCCGATCGTCCTCGTGATGGCGTCCCGGCCGAGAGCGGCCGTGGCCTCCGCGACCGGGAGGCAGTAGAATGCGAACGACTCGAACCCGAACGAGCCGTAGGCACCGTTCAGGTACACCTTGAGGCTCTGGGAAACTACGCCGTACAGGTCCCTTTCCTGCTTCGAGAGGGTCTGGTCCTTGGCGAGCTGCTTGTAGTGACCGACCCTGAGGTCCCGCAGGGAGCCGATGACGAGGCTGGTGATGCCCTTCTTCTTCGTGCACTCCCAAGACTCGGTGTCCGGGATCTTGTTCGGGCGGCACTCCGGATGCGTGCAGTTGACGGTCTCGTAGGAGAGGTTGTGCACCTTCATCAGCGAAGGGTAGAGGCTTGCGAAGTCGAGGACAGAGACGTCGAAGTACACCCCGGGGACCGGGTCGATGACGAGGCCTCCCTTGTACTTCTTCCCCTTGATCGCCGCCTTGGAGGAGGCTCCGCCCTTGTCGGCGAGCTCGTCCTGCCGGGGTATCAGCGCGCCAATCCTCCTGTGCTCGTAGAACAGCATGCTCCTGATCCAGTTCGAGATCCCCAACCTCGAGACGTCGTTCATGGGCATCTTGCCGATCCTTGATATCATCAGGAGGAGCTTCATCACGAGCGAGTCGCGCATGCTCGTGAGCTCGTAGGTGAGCTGCGAGTCGTTGAGGCAGTACTCGCCGAGCTTCCTCAAGGGAAGGTCGCCAACTTCCCCTTCGAAGTCGATCTTCGACTTCCCGAGAAGCGACTCCGAGATCCCCCCCAGTGTGTGGTCTGTGTACTTGTTGCTGAACGCGTACACCTGGACCGACCTGTTCCTGAAGAACTGGTACAGGTCGATGTGGATGCCGTAGATCGGA
>JAKAPN010000187.1:0-295 GCA_021822995.1 archaeon | reverse complement strand
GCGGCGACCCGCTCAAGCTGAATCGGGTCCTCTTCCTCCGCTATGCCCAGCCTTTTCGCCCGGTGCTGCAGGTACCTGAGGTCGAAGTCGTCCCCGTTGAAAGTCACAAGGACCGGGTAGTCGAGAATCTTCGACATCACCGCTCGCAGGAGGTCCTCCTCCCTCTCGAAGACTTCGTAGGCGAAGGCGCTCCCTTCCAGCCCCGCCGCGTCCTTCCCCGCTCTCAGCAGGTACACCATCTTCTCCTCTCCGTTGGCGAAAGAGACCGCTATCACGGGCTGCTTCGGGTCGTCGG
>JAKAPN010000186.1 GCA_021822995.1 archaeon | reverse complement strand
GGGACCTCGTCCTCGACCTTCTTCCTTCTGACTGTCTTTTTTGTCGTTACTATGCCGTCTTACCCCCATTGATAATACAGACTAACTGGCGCGAACAATACACGGAACAGGGCCCCATGAGAGGCGGTTTTTGTCGCGTATATAGATTTTACTGGGTTGAGAGCCGCGCCCGGATTCATCCGGCCCCCGTCCCCTTTCTTGCCGTTCCAGAGGCTGGAATCCAGCCCGACGCAACAGACCTCTCAGGACCAAGGCGCGCGGACCGAAGAAAGGATGTGCCATCCTCGGTTAGATCGGAAGGGCAAGAACATGCCAGTATGGACTGCTTTTGGGATGGAATGCAGCGCTAGACCCTAATCGGCGCCTACACGCTCTCTGCTGCAGCCTCGTAGACCGGCGTGCCCTCCTCTGGCCGCACGACCAACTTCGAGAACTCCTGGTAGAGCTTCCTGGTGGTCGGGCCAGCCGCTCCTCCCCCCACGCTGTTCCCGCTGATCATCCCTACGGCCGCGAGCTCGGATTTTGTGCCGACCACGAAGACTTCGTCTGCCACCGCGAGCTCGAACGGGGTCACGTCCCTCTGCTCGACTTCGAGCCCCAGGTCCTGGCAGAGCCTGACTATCCGGTCCCTTGTTATGCCGTGAAGGATCCCCGCAGCGGACGAAGGGGTGACTACCTTGCCGTCCTTCACCAGGAATATGTTCGTCACGCTTGCTTCGGAGACGAACCCCCTTCGGTCGAGGAGGATAGCGTCGTCCGCCCCTGCGCTGTTCGCTTCTATCTTGGCCAGAATGCTGTTCATGTAGTTGAGCGACTTCACTTCGTGGGAGGTGGAGTCGACCGCGTCCCTCCTGTAGGACGACACCATCATCCGCAGTACCTTCGGCTCCCTAGGGCCGAGGATGCTCGACATAGGCTCGGCTATTATGAACGTGGTCGGGGACTTGCAGAGAGCAGGGTCGACCCCCAGGTCGCCTGACCCTCGGGTCACGACGAGCCGGATGTACGCGTCCCTCAGTTGGTTCTTGCGGAGTGTTTCGAGCACCGCCTCCGACATTTCATGCTTCGTGAGCGGCATCTTCAGCCTGATGACCCTGGCTGAGTCGTAGAGCCGGTTGATGTGGTCTACCAGCCTGAAGACGCTCCCGTTGTACGCCCGTATCCCTTCGAAGATCCCGTCTCCGTAGAGGAGGCCGTGGTCGAACACCGACACTACCGCCTTGGACTTCTCGACGAACTTCCCGTCCATGTAGATCAGCGGCTCCTTGTCCATCTCGAGAACGAGCCGCCTCTTGGCGGATAAAACGGTTACGTTAGTGTCCAGTTTTGGACAGTCGTCCAAAAACATATGGGAGGACGCCTCCGGAGTGGACGTATCGCACCTCGGTTTCGTTGTCCACCCTGACGAGCGCCTTGAACCTCTTTTCTCCCGACCTGCCCCGCGCGATTACGTCGACCCACTTCTTCGGCGAATCTATTTCCTTGAGCCCTACGACGTCGAAGGTCTCAGCCCCCGTCAGCCCCAGCTGTTTGACGCCTTCTCCGTCCCTGAACTGCAGTGGGATGACCCCCATGGCCACCAGGTTGCTGCGGTGTATCCGTTCGAAGCTCTCGGCGATGACCGCCTTCACACCCAGGAGCTTCGGCGCCTTGGCTGCCCAGTCCCTCGAACTCCCAGCACCGTACTGCTTGCCTGCAAGCACCAACAAGGGGATCTTCTCTCGCTCGTACTTCATCGCCGCATCGTAGATGCTCATCAGGGCGCCGTCAGGGAAGTGCGAAGTGTACCCTCCCTCCTTCCCCATTGCCAGGAGATTCCTGAGCCTGATGTTGCTGAACCCTCCCCTCACCATGACCTCGTGGTCCCCCCTACGACTGCCGTAGGTGGACAGGTGTGCAAGGTCCACCCCCTTTTCCTTCAGGTATGCGCCCGCGGGGCTGTCGACCTGGATCGTCCCGGCCGGGGATATGTGGTCGGTCGTGACTTTATCCTCGAAGACCGCGAGAACCCTCGCGCCGCTGATGTCCCGGTTCGCGGGCTCCGACTGCGACGGGTCGAACCAGGGAGGGTTCCTGATGTACGTGGACGAGCCTTCCCAGTGGTAGACCTCGTCACTGAATGTCGTCAGCCCCTCCCAGCGAGAGTCTCCCTTCGTGGCGTCGGCGTATCGCCGGGCGTAGAGGCTCGGGTCCAGTGACGCCTCAACCGCCGTTTTCACTTCAGAGAGGGACGGCCAGAGGTCCCTGAGGTAGACGGGGTTCCCGGCCCCGCTTGTCCCCAGCGGTGTCTTCTGGAAGTCGAAGTCTATCCTCCCGGCGAGGGCGTAAGAAACGACCAGCATGGGAGACATAAGGAACGACCCCTTCGCGAGCGGGTGTATCCTCCCGTCGAAGTTCCTGTTCCCCGAGAGGACCGCGACCCCGTAGAGGTCCCGCTCCTTGAGCTCCCGTTCGATCTCGGGCGCGAGCGGACCGCTGTTCCCGATGCAGTTGTGCACTGCTATTCCTTCTGCCAGGAATGAATGCGACCCATCCACGGTCAAATCGTATACGTGCCTTGGGCCCGTCGCACGTCGGTCTACCACTCTCAGAGAGAGGGTGGGCAAGGCGTTCGCTTCCTTTGGCACGGCGTGCAGCTTGGGGTCAGTCGGTCTTTCACCGCTCTTAGGTGGGACAAACCAGCCGCTCACCCCGAGCTCCTTTAGCAGCCCAACCGGAGAAAGAAACGAGTAGTTGGCACGATGGTAAGGGCGGAATCTGTAGTCCTCGGCGAAGGGGAGACGTGAGAACCGGTCATGGCCCTCGAGGAGAGCGTAATGTGGAGAGACCACCGGCGGGAGGGAGTTCTCTTTTTCATGACCAAGCAAAGTGACAGACACCTGCGCGCGAGCTTGGGCGAAGGACAGTGCTGGTCGTTCACGATGTAGTTGAGCGATCTGAGCGGCCATCCAAAGCCGTTGCTTTCCGATTCCTTCTACCAACCTCCAGTATACGGAGGCGGCGGTGGCGCGCATCTGCTTTTCGACGCAATAGCGGTATCCCACCCTTTCAGTGAAGGAAAGCCCGTCAGGAATGGTCAGCCTGACCTCGATTCGCGGAATTCCGTCCTTGGCGGACGGGTAGGTGGACTTGCTTCGTCGAGTCGGATAGTCGTAGATTTGTGAGCCTTGGGTCTTGACGCCACAGTGGGAAAGCAACCGGATCAACTGAGAGAACATTTCCCTCGTTTGCTGGAGGTGGGCAGGGATCGTGCTTTGGGAGAAGGCAGGCGGCTCCAGGGTGGACTCGTCTTCGCGGTCTCCCCATTGATGCAACTTTGGCGCGTGTCCATCAGCTCCAAACATTCCTCCAAGGAACTCTCTCACTACAGACACGGGGCAACTCGGGTCAAGCACGAACTCGGGGATTGTCGGGGGTTGTGAGATGCGCCTTCCCTCTTGGACCCCCGGAAGGGCAGTGAAAGCTTTC
>JAKAPN010000185.1 GCA_021822995.1 archaeon | reverse complement strand
TGAAATCACCGCCTCTTCCAAACCTGGTCTTGATTCTGGCACCTTCTGGTGACTCGAGCAAGAGGATTCCCGGATCACCATTGATCACCTCAAATCCGTGGGCTAGTAGACCGACCAATAGGCCCAACTCAGTGACGGTGGGACGTTTGCTGTTGGCTTCGTTTCCCTTTCGCATTACAGGCTGCCGAGGGTTTCGACCGATCAAGAGAACAGACAACACGGCGTACCAGTTGTGAAGCCGCTTGAAAGCTGCTCTAAGCTCGTCAAGATTGCGATTCAGCCTAGACAGTCTGGCACATCCTCCAGTCCTTTCACCCGTCTCATGGCAGCATGAGCACGATTCTCAAATGGTCCCCTGGGGCAATATCAGCATTCGCTCTCCTCCATTCCCACTTGGCACCCCCGTCAGAAAGGCCTCGTAGAAGCCGGACCCGCACTAATGAGTAAACCAAGATTGACCTTCCGGACACTAAAATAGAATACAAATCCATAATGGTAAATAGCCAAGACCCTGCGCTGCATGCGGATGAGAGAGCCTATCAGCGCTTCAGCGGGGCTCGACCTAATCCGGAGCGGTTCGAGACGTAGGCAGAGAGACTCGCTTCTGGTCGTTTGCGCGTACAACGAAGCGAACTCGCTACCGTACCTGCTAGACGCTGTTTCTGACCACGATACCTTGGTCGTTGACGATGGGAGCATCGACGGCACTCACAGAGTTGTAAGCAGGTCAGGGGCTGCCTTGGTGGTTCATCCCACGCGCCTTGGAAAGTCATTCTCGCTGCAGGACGCCCTGGGGTATGCAAGCTCGCAAGGTTACAAAGTCGTCATCGAGATCGACGCCGATGCCATCCCCGGGTCCAGGGCGGTCAGCTCGTTGATAAAGGCGGTAGCGCGAGAAGATGTGGGAGGGGCATCAGTGTGGCAGGTCCCTATCGGTCCCAGGAATGTTTCCTATTTTCTTGACGAGTTCATCTGGTCTATGCTGAATCACGGCAAGCGCGCCCAGCAGGCACTTTCCGGCTCGTGCCACACCGGTGGAGTAATGAACGCCTTCAAGATTGACTACGTCCCACGAGTTTCGGGAGCCATCAACGACGATGAGCAGATTTGTATCGCGCTGAGGAGCAGGAGATTAAAGACCGTGCTTGTCAAAGATGCGGTGGCCTATTTTGACGCATCCTCTTCTATCGGTCATATCATGCAGCGACGGCGGAGGATGGTTACAGGACACATGGTCTACTCCAAAAGCACGGCTCCCAGCATGGATGCAACCGCACTTGGCATGGCGGTCTTCTGGAGCATCCGTGAAAAGCCGAGCCGGCTACCCTGGCTAGTGCCAGCGGTAATGCTGGAGTTGGTCTCCAGACTGCTGGCGTGGAAAGACTCTCGTGACTCTGTAGCTCTGGAAAGAACCAAGCACTGGGTCACCACCTATGAGAAGAACCGTATTAGCGATATTCGCGATAGCAGCATCCGCTAGGGCTGCGGTCTCGATCCTTCAGATGGCCTACGGGATACACTCGATCCCTGGGCTGTTTACTGTGAGGGTCTGGGACGACTTCTACTACTATTACGGAGGACAACTCAGCTCGCTTAGCCATGGACTGTTGCCTTACAGGGACTTCGCTTACTCGTACACGCCGTTGTTCCTCTACCTGCTCTACCCATTCTACGCCATCGGAGGGATACACGGCGCTGCCATCCCTATCGTGCTCGCCGACGCGGCCACGGCACCCCTCGTGTATCTGATAGTCGGCAAGAAGGCGGGTGGGAGGGCGGCGGCTCTGGCGGGAATCGGATACGCTCTCTCCCCCCTCATGCTCTTCGAGGAGGGATACCTGTGGTTCAGCAGCCAGCCTGTGGCGTTCTTCATGCTGCTCAGCATCTACCTCCTGTACGAAGACAAGCTGACGCTGTCTTGGGCAACCTTCGCCGTCGCGTTCCTAGTCAAGCAGGAGGCGATATTCATCCTGCCGGTCTACTTCTTGTGGGGCCTGAGGAAGGACAGGCGAGCTGCATTAAAGGGAGTAGGGATATTCGCCCTGATCTTCTTCGCCGTCTCACTGCCGTTCCTTGTGCTCGCGCCGGCCAAATACATAGCGTCAATCAGCTACTCGTTCCTGCCCAACCCTGTCCAGCGCCTCGCCCAGGCCACGGCCAGCACGCAGGCTTCCCTGACCTCCGTTTCCACAGGTGCGCTTCAGACGTGGACGGTCACCTATCCGAATCCTATCCTGTCGTTCTCGATAAACCTCGTGGACTGGCTGAGCCCGTTGATCACGATCCCACTGTTGATACTCCTGCTCCCGGCACTCTTCATCTCCAGGCACAAGGACAACGTCCTCGAGCTCACGTCCGCCTATTCCACAATCGGGTTCCTCATTGTCTTCGCCATGCTTGTGCACCCGCTCTACAGGTACTACCTCGTGCCGGGGTGGGCGCTGCTCTACGCGTCACCTAGGTCATGGCTATCATCAGTCATTGTGGTCGTCGGCGGGGCGCTTACCTTGGTCACCCCCCTCGGCCCGTTCCAGGTCGTCCTGCCCCTCGCGACGATACTCGCCGTGATAGCGGTACTTGATGCCAGAAAGGAGGACCGCACGGTATTGCAACCCAGGCTGCAACCCGCTGTAAACGGCACGGTCGAGTCAGGTTGAAGCTGGTCGTCCTCGTTCTTCGTCACTATTCCAAGAAGACACGATCGCGTCTGATTCCTCGGAAAGAAGTTGCCAGGTCGACCTTCGGTTCACCCATCCAAACAGGCTGCGAAGAACATCGCCCTGCTGCGGGAGAGCCGATGGAAAAGGTCACGCTCCCTTTCCAACCCTTTCCAGAGCGGCCTTCCGAAGCTGGAAGCATCGAGAAGCTTCCTGCGCCCTGAAAAGGGGTGGTGTGAAAGGGAGCAACCCGAAAGAGGGCGGCACCCATAAGATGTCCCCGCCGAGGAATCGCCTCGGACAGTCTTGAAGTTGCCAGGGCTTGGTCGTGCTGTGGCCCGTCTTACTTACCGCTGGCCGCCGACTCGAATCCAAGGCTTTCGGTGCCTCAATCAGTCTGGGTCTCGTCGCCTCCTTTCGACCCGTCCTGCGAGTCTCAAGCAGATTTTTGAGTACGCTTGACCGGCGACGGGGCCAACAACTCGCGATAACCCCCCCTTCCACCATTACCGGTAGAGGCTCTTCGGCGCTCGCGTCTGACTGGCCTGCCGCCATGTTACCGAGGTTACAGATGTTACAGCCGACAGAGCACCCCCCCTGGCGCGGGCAGATCTGGGCCGGCCAATCCCGATTCAACCCTGCAAGCGACAGGGAATGGCTTGGTAGTGGGACTAACCGTGACGATCTAACCCAGGACGGAACCCTTCCAGACGACACCGAGTGCGCTGCGACATACTTACGTCCTTCGCCAGCGCATAAAAGGAAGGCAAACCGTCTTTTTCGTTGAATCAGAAAAAGGGGTCTGACTGAGGGAAAAAGAGG
>JAKAPN010000184.1 GCA_021822995.1 archaeon | reverse complement strand
GCCAGATCTCGTGCCTCCTTCTGGGTCATGTTGGGGTCGTACCCCGCCTCAATCACCCCGATGGCAGTCTCCTCGCCTGTCCCGACGGTGGCGTACTGGTCTGAAATCACGCTACCCAGGGGGTCGAGGACAAAGACCACTGGCTTGTCGCCGATGCCTCCCAGAATGACCTGCGTCAACAGAGGAGCGTACCTGTTCTGGAACATGAGGTTCGACATGAGCTTCGCGACCGAGTTAGGCTTCATGGACCTCCTTGATTCGAGCTCCTTCAGCTTAGAGTAGACAGAAACCTCCTTCACCAGGTTCTGCATGTCAGCGACCATTCCAGCGCAGACCGCGCCGACGCTGTCGGTGACCTTGAAGACCTTCTTACCAGACTTGCTTCTCACGAAGTTCCCGAGGGTTATCCGCCGCTCCGCACCCATAACGACTCCATCCTTGTAAGCAATGCCGACTGCTGTCGCTCCTGGCATGAACTGCTCGTAGGACATCTGGAATCTGGCGGGGCGCCTGTGCCCGTCCTTTTAGACATTGTGCCTTTCGGCGCAACTTCAGCCTTCCGCGGGAGTCACCGTGGCTACGACCCCATCCTTCGATGGCACCACCGTCCAGCGGCAGCCGGTGAAAAGCGTCGCTAGTCTGAGGCCCGACTCGAGATGCGAGGTCATCGCAGCGATCATCACCCGCGACTCTCGCTTCGCCAGAGAGAGGAGCGGGAGCAGCATGTCCGCCAAGTTCGCGTCCATGCACCCGCCCGTTCGGTTGGCTACCAGGAACCTCTCGGCGGCTTCCCTCCCCACCTCCTCGGCCGGCTTCCCCTTCGCTCCAACGGCGTCCGAGCCCAGGAACACGCCACTGTCCACGTGCGCGACCAGCACAGAGGTGCCGGGTGAGTCAGAGTCGGCCGCGCTAACTTCTGACTGTGCACCTATGCCCGCCCTTCGCAGGGTTTCTACCGCGGAGTCCGCCTGGCGCTGGGCGACCGTCTTCGGAAGCCTGCCGCAGCGGCTCACGACTCTGACAGATTTCACCGGAGCCCTGGAAGTCAGGTCCAAGGCAGAGACGCCCCCGCAGGGTTCTATGGACGCCACGACGACCCCACCGCCCCTTGGGTAGTAGCCGCGCCGGGATGCGTTGACTTCGACCTCCAGGCCGAGCGCCCTGTACCCCGCCTTCGCCACCTCACCGAAGTAGTCGAAGGTCGGGCTCCATGGGACGTCTGTCCCACCCACCAGCTGCAGTCTGAGGCGAGACCCGCTCAGGGCAATCGCTGGAACCACCGCTTGGAGGACCAAGGTTATGCTGGCAGCCGTCCCCATGTCTGCCGATACAGCGTCGCGCCTAGGGACCCCAGGAGCGAACTTCACTTCTTGGGAGCCTTCGGTCGCCCCGCTCAGTTCCCCACCGAAAACCTCAGCGAGGACCCTGAGCGCGGACAGGTGCTGCCTCTTAAGTCCCGGGACCTCCCTCCCAGCCCTGATGTTGACCACCCGGACGGGCACCCGTCTGATCGCAGAAAACGCCACCGCCGAGCGGAGGATCTGCCCTCCCCCTTCGCCCTGCGAGCCGTCCACCTCGATGAAGTCCATGGCGCGTCGCTTCAGGTCGCAGCCTGTTAAGCTGTGGCGCTGGTCTTCTTAAATAGACCAGACGGGGCGGGCCGAACGAAGTCGGATGCGAGTCGGTCTACTGGTCGGCCGGTTCCAGCCGTTCCATCTTGGCCATCTTGGAGCTGTGAAGTACGCCCTGCGTGAGGTGGACTACCTCTACGTGGTGGTAGGCTCAGCGCAGAGGAGCCATGAAAGGAACAACCCCTTCACAGCGGGCGAGAGGATTGCGATGATCAAGGCTGCTCTGGACGGAAACGGAGTGGACCCTACGAAGTGGATGGCGATACCTATCGCCGACGCCGACTCGCACTCGCTATGGGTGTCCACAGTGGGGTCCATGGTCCCGAAGTTCGACATGGTATTCACGAACGACGCGCTGACCTATCTGCTCTTCAGGGAAGAAGGCATCCAGGTGAAGGCAGTGCCGTACCTTGACAGGGAGAAGTATTCGGCCACCAATGTGAGGGACAGGATTCTTGAACGCAAGGATTGGAAAGCATTGGTGCCTGCCCAGGTGGCCAGTTTAGTGGAGAAGTTCGGCGGAGTGGAGCGCGTGAGAGCGCTTATCCGTAAGGACCTGAAGGGTGGCAGACATGGATAGACAGAAACTGATTATGCTCCCCGGACCCACCAACGTATCAGAGCGGGTCATGCGGGCGATGCTCAGTCCAATCATCAATCACAGAGGTGAGGAGTTCAAGGAGCTGTACAAAGGGGTCCTCGACAAGACGAAGCGCTTCTTCCAGACGCAGGGAGAAGTGGTGGTCCTGTCCTCGTCAGGCACAGGGGGCGTCGAGGCAGCAGTCTGGAACCTCATACGGCCAGGAGACGTCGCCGTGGTCCCCGTCTTCGGCGAGTTCAGCATGAGGCTTGCGGAGACCGTGGAACTGGCCGGAGGGAAGGCGGTTCGGGTTGCTTCCGACTTCGGGAAGATTCCGACGATGGACCAGCTGAAGCAGGCCATGGAACAGCAGGCGAGAGTCAAGGCATTGTTCTTGGTGCACAACGAGACCAGCACCGGGGTGGCGGTCCCCTATGTCGAGGAGGCGACCAAGCTCGCCAGGGACCACGGGGCCTTCGCGGTGATTGACGCCATTTCCAGCCTCGGTGGATATGCCATCCCGGTCGATCGTTGGGGGGTGGACATGTGCATCACCGGGAGCCAGAAATGCGTCGCAGCCCCCCCTGGACTGGCCCTGCTATCGGTGAGCGAAAGGGTGGCAAAGTACCTGAAGGACTCCCCGCCAAAGACCAGGTACTTCGACCTGCCCAGGTACCTCGAATATGGCGCCAAGGGACAGACACCCTTCACACCAGCTCTCCCACTCTACTACGCGTTGGACGAAGCACTGAAGGAGCTTCTCGAAGAAGGCCTGGAGAAGAGGGTCGAAAGACACAGCCGTATGTCTGTCGGTATCTACGACGGCCTGGCGAAGCTCGGCCTTGAGGCGGTCGCGGAGAAGTCCGTGCGGTCCAAGACAGTAGTCGCGTCGTACTATCCCCAGGGAGTGGACGACTCGAAGTTCAGGAAGGAGCTAGCCCAGGACAAGGGAGTCGTAATCGCAGGCGGCTTCGGCCCGTTCGCAGGCAAGGTGTTCAGGGTCGGATGTATGGGGCAGATCAACGAGGCCTATGTAGAGACCACGCTCCGCGCCATAGGGGAGACTCTTACCGCCTTCGGGAACTGAAACTCTTTAAACCCAACCCCAAGGCTGGTCGAAATCCATGGCGTTTGACAAGGGTAGCCTGATATTCGCCAACTACACCGCGCGGGTGAAGGACACAGGCGAAGGCATCGAGTCCACGGTGGAGTCCGAGGCCAAGCGGCTCAAGATATACGAGGAGGCCAGGAGGTACGAACCTAGGCTCGTAGCGG
>JAKAPN010000183.1 GCA_021822995.1 archaeon | reverse complement strand
GATCTGTCCGCTGCATTGGTCACTTCGAAGGCGTCCGACGCAGTCGTACTCAGTGGAGGGATGAATCCGAATTCATGGGATGTCTGGATCCACAAGGGTTTCGTACTTCCCCATCCAAGGTTCGCGAACACGAGTCGATCTACCTTCGAGAATTCCAGGCCTTTGGCGACATCACCATAGCCCAAGGCGACCAATTTCGGAGCGGCTTCCTGAGGGGACATCGCTCCGATGACGGGAACTGTCCAGAACGGCTGCGAGCCATCTGCGTTAGATGCCCCTTTGGGCATAGCCTGGGTGCATTGGGCGCTCGTTTTCAGTCTTTCGTTGGGTGTTCTTCTGGCAATACGGCCAAGCCCTATGGCCTCGGCGCCTCGTAGCCGCACTCTCATCTTGTGGTTGCCCCACCCCTCGGGCCACCTCCCTAACCTACCATTCAAGGAGCGATGCAGGGTATCAAGTATGGGAGTGGTTTCGTGCGGAAACTCGAGCGGGCCCGGTGGGATTCGAACCCACGGTCTCTGAGCTTTCGCACTTCAGCTTCGGAGGCTGACGCCCTGTCCGTGCTGGGCTACGGGCCCATCGACCCCATCGCGACCACGGAGTTAAGCACGCCCCTGCGCCGTTCTGTCAGCCGCGGGGGTCACCCCTGACGGAGGCTTGTACTTTCTGAAGAACCACCAGTAGAGGCAAAGGTTGGCTGCAAGGACCACTCCGTAAAGCGCGAACGGGTAATCGATGGCGACCGGGTCGGTCTCCAGTGCGGCAAACTCGGCTCCCGCGAAATACGTCCCCCCGGACGAGGCCACAAGCCTGGTCGTCTGGTTGATGCCGAAGGCTGCACCTCTTTCGTCCTCGGACACCATGTCCATCATTGCTGCCTGCTGGACCGGCAAGGCCATCACCCTGGTGGCAGGAAGGAGGAAGTAGACGGCGAGGGACACGGGGAAGAGGCGGACGAGCGGTAAGATGACCGCGAGCACGGCTGACGCCCCCCGTGTCGCCAGCATCCCCCGAAGGAAACCCAGCCCCTTCTCTATCCTGGGCGCCAGGAGCAGCGCGAAAGAAGCGATGAGCCCTGACGCCGCCGCGTAGACGTTCATCTGCTGCCGCGTCACAGAATAGAGGACGATGAAGAAGGGGATCAGGAAGGGGGTGACCAGCCCCTGGCTCAAGCCGTTGAGCATCCCGGTGATGCTGAATTTGCCTATGGCCTGCCCAGACTTCAGACCGATGGACCGCCGAACCGACTTGCTCATCTTGACGAACGGCGTGAGGAAGACCGAGAGGGCGCCCAGCGCAGCCGCGATGAGGAAGACGTCCTGGATGGCGCCGAACCCTCCGAGGTACGCGCCGGCCGCCGAGGCTATCCCTGACAGGAACGCGAGGACCGAGTAGATTCTCGTCCTGTCCTTCCTCGACGTGAGCTCTGTGGTCAGCAAAGATTGGATCGGCTGTGCGGCTCCGCCCACCCCGCCCCCTGCGAGGGAGCCGCTTGCGGAGACCCCTCCGATGACAGCTGCCACGAAAAGAGCAGGGACGCTCGTGCTGACCACCACGATCGCCGCAGCGAGCGGCAGCAGCACCAATGCGACGACGAATGCGAGCCTCTTGCCTATCAGGTCAGCCGCCATGCCTATCCCCAGCCCCAGGACCGCGGTGGCAAGGGTGGCCGCGGAATACATCAGTCCAAGGAGGAGGGTGCTGAGGTGGAGGTCGGTGAGGACCAGGAAGGGGAACGCGACGTTGATCATGCCGGCGGAGACGCTCCTGAAAATCCTCAGGGCGCCCAGGTATGCGAGGGACCGCGCGTCGGTCGCGCGGTCGACCGGTGGAGCAGCAGCGCTCAAGCTTGGATGAGTTCGGCCGTCTCAGGGTCGCTATAAACCGGGGGTTTCATGGATTTTAAGAACCGGATGGCTGGGCGCAGCTGTAGTCGGTTCCAAGTTTGCTCGAAAGATATCGCAGGCTGCTCGTCCTGGTGAAGAAGCACTGGGCAATCGCGGCGGTAATGGTGGCCTGCGTGACCGCCCTCACCGGGTTCAGGGTCCTCGTCCCGTTCCTTACCGGCGAGGCTATCAACGACATAGTTGCGAAGTCTCCCGTCTCTTCAGTCCTCGGCCTAGCGGTCGAGATAGTGGTCGTGAGCGCGGTGTCGGCCGCCTTCAGCTTCGGCCTGAGCTACGGTGGCCAGGTCCTCGGGCAGAGGCTGATCTACGACATCAGGAACACCATATTCACCTCCATCCAGGGCCAGTCCTTCAGCTTCCACGACCGCAACGAAACGGGGCAGCTGATGTCGCGGGCCACGGGGGACGTGGAAGCCGTCCGCAGGTTCGTCGCCTTCGGCCTGGGTCAGCTTCTTTCCAACGTCTTCCTGGTCGGCGGGGTCATCATCTCCCTGTTCTACCTCAACCTGTACCTTGCCGCGATAGTCTCGGTCGTCTTCCCCTTGACGCTCTTCCTTAGCTGGCGGTTCAGCCAGACTCAGGGGCCGTTCTGGAGGCTCACTAGGAAGAACTACGGTGCGATGAACTCCGTCCTCCAGCAGAACGTCACCGGAGCGAGGATAGTGAGGTCCTTCACGGCCGAAGATGAAGAGGCTTCTCGGTTCGCTGCGACGAACCAGGCCTACAGGGACGGCATAGTCGGCTCCTCGGCCGTTAGGGCAGTCTACGTCCCGCTCCTCAGCCTCGTGATAAGCCTGGACCTGGCCGCGCTCTACTTCCTGGGCGGGGGCCCCGTGATAGCCGGATCCATCTCCCTTGGCGACCTGGTCGCGGCAGCGAACCTTCTGGCGCTCCTGGCAGGCCCGAGCAGGTTCCTCGGCCAGCTGATCCTCATCGCCCAGAACGGGATGGCCGGTTTCGACAGGATACTTGAGGTGGTCGACGCTGATGCAGAGGTGAAGGACCGGCCTGGAGCCCTGCCCCTCGGTGAGGTCAAGGGTGGGATCAGGTTCGATGGGGTCAGGTTCGGATACAGGAAGGGGCGCGAGGTCCTGAAGGGGGTCGACCTGGTGATACCCCCCGGGCAGGCGGTCGCCTTCGTGGGGCTCTCCGGTTCGGGCAAGACCACTATGGCGAACCTCATCCCGAGGTTCTATGACGTGACCGCTGGTGCTGTGAAGGTCGACGACAGAGACATCAGGGAGGCGACGCTGAAGTCCCTGAGGGGGGCCGTCGGACTGGTAAGCCAAGACATCTTCCTCTTCTCGGCCACCATCAAAGAGAACGTCTCCTACGGGAGGACGGACGCCAGCCAAGAAGACATCGAACGGGTCTGCAAGGTCGCCCACGCGGACGAGTTCATCGAGCGTTTCCCGGAGAGATACGAGACAAGGGTCGGAGAGAGAGGGGTGACCCTATCCGGAGGGCAGAAACAGAGGATCGCGATAGCGCGGACCCTCCTGACGGACCCGCGGATCCTGATACTCGACGACTCGCTTTCGAGCGTCGACGCCGGCACGGAATACGCGATAGCCGACCGGGTTATT
>JAKAPN010000182.1 GCA_021822995.1 archaeon | reverse complement strand
GAGGTCTTTCCTCTTGACGTTGCTCACGGCAGCGACGTCCTTCAGCGTCCTTGGGATTTCGCCGTCCCTGCAGGCCGCGTAAAGCGAAGCCGCGATCATGGCCGTGATCGACCTGCCTCTGACCAGGTTCCTCTCCAGGGCCTTCCTGTAGAAATAGGCGGCCTTCTCGGTGACAGCGTCCGACACCACGAGCTTGTCCGAGAACCTTCTGAGTTCGTTGAACGCCTGGCGGAGGTTCCTGTCGGTGGATTCGTGGGCCTGGCTCCTGCGGTCCCACGTCCTCATCCTCTCGACCGAGGCCCTCATGGTCCCGGAGAGAGATCTGCCTGCGGCGTCCTTGTTCGCAGCCCCCATCATCGTCGACAGCCCCATGTCGTGGATCGCTATCGAGGTCGGGATACCAGTCCGGCCCCGGTCCCCCTTTTCCCCGTCTCCTGGGAAAGACCTCCGCTCGGGGCCTTGGTCTATGATTTTCTCCTTGACGACAAATCCGCAGTAGCCGCAGTAGAGCTCCGCTCCGGCGCTGTCAGTCACCAGCCGTGACTTGCCGCACTTCGGGCATTTGTCCGGGCTACTTTCCTGCCTGAGAAGCCGCGAGATGTTGTTAGCGTAAGATATTTTCCATCACCCTTCAGGAGCAGCTTCTGTTCGAGCCCTGTCTTAGTATATAAAGAACAGACCCGGTCGGATTCTGGCTCTACTTTCCAGTCGCGAACCCACGAAGCAACCCGTCGCCTGGTCTTGAAGCAACTACCGTACCGTCGAAGCAAGACGGCGTGACAAACGCCCGTCAGGACCGCGCTTTTCGATGGGCACCATCCAGCAAGGCAGGCGACCCTTCGTGCGGGTTATGCCGTTACCTGAAATGCATAATTAAGGCACTACAGTTTCGGTCGTGAAGTTGTCCGATTACGCTACGGAGGAAGAGAAGCTGAGGAAGCTGTACGACCAGGCGCGTGCGCAAGGAAACAGGAAAAAGAAGAAGGAGTACAAAGAAAGGTTGGCTGAGCTGAACCGTCTCCACAAGTCCGAGCGGCGAGAGAGCGAGAAATCGAAGAATTCAGCGCCGGAGTGAGCTTCCCCTGCGAGGGTGACGTCCAAGGCGGGGTTCTGCTGGATCTTATGCTGGCCGGATCTGATTCATGGTGCGTTTCGTTTCGCGTGCCTGCTTGACGCGCCTCCAAACCCTAATAGTGGGTTCTCCACGTCGCTGAAAGGTTGGAGCCGAAACAAGACGCCCATGAAGCAAAGATGGAGGAAATCTTTGCTGCTTTCGACGAAGCGTGGACGAAGTACTGGGAGTCCTACGTCAAGCTGCAGGACGAGCTCTACGAGACGCTGCGGGCTGGGAGGGAGGTCTCATGGCTGGCCGCGATTGACGAAGACAAGCTCAGTGATATCAACCAGGTCCAGCGAGAGCTCTTTGCTGGGATGCCGCGGAGGCTCGACTACGCCCCCCTCGGCCAGATAACGCGGGACCTCGACGGGGCGCCAAACAAGATTGCCGATCTCGAAGCCATGCTCGCATCGCTGGAGGAAGGCTGTAGGAGCCTCGAGGCGGCGATAGCGCTCATGAAGGAGAAGACCAGGTTACTGAAAGAAGCTTTGCGCGCAGAAGAACCCTGATCTGGCTCCCTGGGCTCCGACTCGTAACACGGCATTTCATACGGACATTACGGGTCCATGAGCATTCGGTGTCCGCTTGGAGGAGGAGATGATCATCCTAAAGTGAAACCCTGCCTGTGGGTGCCAGACCTGAGCCTGAGGCTTGAGTTCGAGACCAGGTCCGGGACGGGCTAGGCCTTCGCTTCTTCAGCGGAAAATTCGTCTTCCAGGGTCCCGCGGCGCTTCCGCAGCGTCGACCTCACCAGTACCAGCGCGATCACGACCACGGCGATTACCACTAGTATCGGCAGAAGCCCAGTCACCAGGGAGAATCCTGGAGGAGACTGTGCGGTTGATGTGGTTGTCGAGCTCGAAAGGGTTGTGATCACCAGCGGCTGAACCGTCGTAAGGGTGCCGATCACAGGCGAAGACGCGGTCGCGTTCACGAGGGCGACGCCAGGGTTGACGGAGACGTACGTAGAACTGAACTGGCCGTCTGCTCCGGTCGGGCCGAAAGCAGCGCTGAACGACCCCAGCTCAGTGGTGAGCGTGACGTTCGCCCCCTGGACGGGCATCCCGAGCACAGTGACCGCCACCATGACAGACGCCGTCGATCCCGCGGCTATGGTGGTCGGAGAGAACGACAGGGCTATCGACTCCTCCGAGGGGTTGAGGCTGAGGTGGGCCGTCCCTGTGGCAAGGTTGGGCGCGAGCGCAGTCAGGGTCGTGGTCCCAGGGGCTTCCGGGGTGAGCGTGCCGTAGATGAGGTCTGAACCCGCCGGGATGGTGGCGGATATCGTCCCGGGGATGAGGGTGCTGTTGGAGCTCGTGATGACCAAGCTCGTGCTCTGGCTCGAAGCGGCGGGCTGCCCCGCCGAGTTCTTCAGCTGGACGACATACGCGTCGTCCGAACCTCCGAGCGCCTGCACCGTGTTCCCTGGGGCCAGAGAGAGCGTGAGTGAAGCGGGCCCCGAAGAGACCCTGACCGTCGTCGCCTGGACCTGCGACGAGGCGAGTCCCTGGGAGGTCGCTCCGATGGTCGTCGAACCCGGGGAAAGAGTGGTCTGGATCCCCACCTGGAGGAACGCATGGCCTGCAGGGATCGTCGCCGTCTGTGGGACGTGCGCGACGGTGGCGTTGGTTGTGGAGAGGAAGACGAGCACGTTTGTGAGCGAGACGGTGGGGGCTCCTGCCGAGTCCACCAGGGAGATCACTAGAGCCGGGTATGTCTGGCCGTCCGCAGGGAGCTGCGACGGGAGCATCGCCAGCATCAGGGTTGCCGGGGCGTGCGTCGGGGGTGGCTGGGCGGCCACAGCCCCGGAAAGGCAAAGGCTGGCCAGCAGCGCCATGACGACCGCGGCATAGACGCCTCTCATCTGCCGAGATGCCCTTCACGGCTTATAAGAAGGGTGAGATGTCCTCGCCGGTGTTACTAGGTAGCCCCGCGCATGGTCACAGCGAATTGAAGACTCACCCAACCGGAATGGTCGCTTGAGCGCCTCCCTCGCCTCCGCCTTCGACCCGGCAGTGTACGTCTCACTCGCCTTCCTCTTCGGGATCGCCGCCCAGTTCAGGGCCATGGACGGGTACGCGTTCCTCCGCCGGGTGCTGGGGGCTCTCGAGCCCAGGCTCGGGGTCCTCTACGCCGTGGCCCTGGTCACTTTTGTCGCCTCTCCCTTCATCCTCAACGACGTCCTCATCCTCATACTCACCCCCGCCCTCATCAAGCACGCGAAGGCCAGGGGGCTGGACGTCGTCCCGCTGATAGTCGCGGAAGTGACGATGACGAACATCGCCAGCTCGCTGACGCCGATAGGCAACCCCCAGAACATCCTGCTCTGGTCCGCCTCGGGGATAGGCTTCGTGGCGTTCGTGGAGGGGGCCTGGCCCTACGTGCTGGCC
>JAKAPN010000181.1 GCA_021822995.1 archaeon | reverse complement strand
ATCTTCCCGGCGCTTCTCTCTGTATGCAATCATCATTGATATGTCTGCCGCAGCGCCAAGTCCGAGTATGACAAGAACCACCCAGAAGGGGATGAAGGGTACATTGACCGTTTTGTTGTACTTGTTAACGTACACGTACTGCAGGATGTGGACAGGTTGGACTGCGATATAGTTTGCCGTCTCGGTGATGGACTCGTTGACCGTGATCGACTGCGGGAATGATGATGTCAAGACATAGACTGTGTCGTTCGATCTCAGCGTAGCGGGGAAGGAGAAAGCAACCTGCGAGCCGTATGCGGTGGTCATAGAGTAGGGAAGACTTTCGTTGAATGATCTGATAGTGACATAGCCGAGTCCTGAAGGGAGACCAGTCTCGCCGAAGTTGATCGATTCATTTGGTGGGATGATCTGAATCGCGGTTATCTTGCTTACAGAGTACGTGCTCTGCTGGATCTGTGCGACCGCGCCGGACGTAGCCGCAGGAGCGAGAACGGTGGAGGGGAAGTTGACCATCGTTGTGATGTTTCGCGACCCAACTGAAGCGACGATCATTGGATAGGAAACGGAACTACCTGATTCGAGATAGTTAATGATAGGTGAGGGGGGGTTCGTATCATATTCTGCCCCTGTAATGTTTATCCCTGCGTTTTGTACCGGGAACGGAAACGAAATCGTCATGTAGAACTCTGAGCTAATTTTTACTTGCTTGGGGACGCTGACACTGAACAGGGCTGAAGGAGCGGATGAAATTGGCACATAGTTGAAGGTGGAGGGGGATGAGAAAGGGAAACTCGGGACAACGGTTAGGTTTGCGTTCCCTTGTAGTTGCCAGTACTGCCCCGAGTCGGACACAAAATACTCAGGGACAGTGATCACAGCGTTTATGTTTGCGCCGAAGTACCGCGAAACCAGAGCAAGGCCGGTAGAATCGTAATTGGCGAAGCCCCATCCGCCTATGCTCTTCAGAACCCCCATCGAAGAGGAGTAAGGCTTATCATTGAAGAGGAGATATGCAGACACCCTTGCGGTGTCTATCGTGTAATCGATGTGGAGGGTAGTGGAAGCGTTGACCAGAACGCTCAAGCCGTTGAAATTTCCTTGCCCCCACACAAGCATGTTACTCTGCTGACTGATCCCCGACACAGTAACGATGGTATTCACATCCACATTGATCGTGGTGTTCTGGTAGAGGTGTAGGGTTTGCCCGCCTCCGTTCTGGAGGTATGAGACGGTGAAGTAGTTAGACGAATTGAGTGCGAGTTGGGGATATGTAGTGATGACCATCGGGGCATACACGTCGATTTTCACGCTGACCTGCTGTGGTGTTGACGCGTACGCGGGCATAACAGAGAACGCGCTTACGGCGAAGGTCGTCAGGACCACAAGGGAGAGAACTTTCGTGTTCATTGCTCGTCACCCTCTCTGGCGAGCTCGTTGGCGATCGCCCTGCGAATGAAAGCACTCACATTGAGCGACTTTTCATCTCTCGCTCTGGCAAGTGCGCCTGCCTGCTTCGCATCTAGACGAACGGTTATCCTCTGTTCCTTCATGTCAGAAGAGCGAGCCTCTGCTTAAAAGGAGGTCAGACGTTCGCGGGAATGCCCAAAAACGCAGGCATGGCGGAAACGTCTGACAGTCTTTTAAATAACCACAAACTCTATCCCCATGAACAGCGAAGAAGACAAGCGCAGGACGAAGTACGACCCCTTTGAAGGGATCAGCACTGACGAGCTGGTAGCGCGCTCGCAGTCATGCGACGTAGAGGGCATGATGCGATACTTCTGCCCGTATTGCGACGTATGTTTCGACTTTGCGGACGCTTTGTACGCTCATCTCGAGGGAAGCGGGGGTGAAGAGTGATGGAATTTTACGAACGCTCCCGCCTCTCAGTGTATGAACCCAAGCCCACTGAAACCCCCACCTGCGTCTGCCACGGCAGAGTCTTCGATTCTGAGATAGATCTCTGGAGGCATTACGGTTGAGCACCCTGACCAAGCTGGCCACGAAGGTCCAGGCCAAGGAGCTCCTCGCGGGGCTCTACCTCGGCACCACTTCGTCGAGCCTCAAGCTTGGCTTCAAGGCGAAGGCGTTGCGGGCTCTCATGAACGGCGAGCCGCTGGACATAATGTCCCTCGACCTTGAAACGTTTGGTCCTGGCGACCCCCGCACTCATCCCGACTGCTTCCCCATGGTGGTCGGCCTACAGACATATCACATCGAGGACTACAAGTTCAGAGCCGGCCCACCGGAGCAGCACATCCTGGAACGGAAGGTGACGGCAATCGACCTGCTACGTATCGTCCACCAGAGGTGCAAGGGTTTCGACGCCACCCTAGAGCACTTCAGCAGGTACGACATCGGCGTCCTCAGGTCGTTCGAGCCGATTGTCAGAGGCAAGTACCCGGAACTGCCGCGCCTGCCTCTCGCGATGATCGACATCATGCAGCCGTTCCGGGGTCTGGGAATCTCAGCAAGTCAGGAGCACGTCTGCATGCACTACAGCCTGGGGGAGAAGGGCAAGGTAAGTGGTGACATCTGGAACGACGCGGCCACGGGGGAACAGAGGGGGCTACCTTACCACGAGGTCATCAGATCCCGTGAGAGGATTAGGGACGAAAGGAACAGGACGTGCCTGGCCGCCAATCTTGCGCAGACGGTCTTCATCTCAAATAACATGCGCACCCTCAACAAGCTGACCGTCAGGGAGGTCTATCCGAACGAGCAGAAAATCGCTGAACTGTTGGGTGAGAACTGATGAGACTGGGTTTGTTCTTCTCGTTCACAGGCGTGCTAACTAGTTCGTATGCGCTTGGCCTCTCTCAAGCAGTTTTCTGGGATCTCGCCGTGGTAAAACCTACCTGGAATTGTTATCCTCTTCCCTTTCAGTTCTATCAGATTTGCCCCCGCGCCGTTGCCGCGGACACAATCTGGACTTTCAATCTCATCTGTGTGATACTGCTCCTCGTCAGCGTGGTCTCACTGGCTCGCTACCTGTGGGCCCGCCCCTGAACGTCAGAATCATGGATGGCAATCCTGCAGGGCCGTGAGTAGTCTTCTCACAATTTCAGAACCCCTAAATGCGTGAATGACCTATCGCCAAGAGGGTAGGAAAGCAGGAAGCCGCTCGGATCTTAAGGGAAGGGCAAGGGGTGGTGTTCGAACACTCAGACCGGGAAAGCATCGGGTCCAATCTTTCAGCCGCTGGTCAAGAGGCTCATATCGAAATGTCTCGAGACGCCGGAGTGAACTGAAGTGAAGAGGAAGCAGAAAGAATCCGACAGGATCGACGAGTTCCTCATCGGCCTTCCCAGGGAGGACGCCAGAGTGCAGTGGACACCTCCATACGCCGAACCTTGGCATTTCCAAGCTTGTCCCTACGGCCGTGTAGTCAAGCTACACTACGGCCCCACGTGGGCGGGCCGAACTCGGTATCAGTTTAAAGGTTCGTGGAGAGCGCCCACAGGAGGCTAGGCCAGCCTGAGGTTCTCTAGGACCTTGGCGTAGGCGTAGTCCGA
>JAKAPN010000180.1 GCA_021822995.1 archaeon | reverse complement strand
GCGTCAAGCTGAACGCCCATCAGATCAACGGGCCGGCGGGGGTGGTGCGTTCGGATCCTCGGCTCTCCGGCGCCGCAAGTCTCCGCTGGATGAGACGCCTTATCTTAAATGGATGCGACCCCTAACAAGCACGTTGGCTGCTGGCGAAGGGGCATCCGAACGTGGAGCCCTCCGCAAGGTCATCACTGTGAGGCACGCGGTCGCGATATACGTCAGCTCTGTCCTAGGCGCTGGCATACTGGTGATCCCGGGCCTTGCTGCGAGGACTGCGGGTGTCGGGTCCCTGATCGCCTGGGGAGTGCTCGCGCTGGCCAGCTACCCCTTCGCCTACACCTTCTCCAGCCTCTCGGCCAGGAGGCCCGAGTCTGGGGGGATCTACTCATTCACGAAGGAAGCGTTCGGCGCAGGCACGAGCACGATGACGGCGTGGCTCTTTGTCGCCTGGGTCGTTCTCGGCGCGCCTGCGATAGCCCTCGCCGCTGGTACGTACGCGGCATATGCATTCCCGCTGTCGGGGCCGGGAGTTTTCGTTGTGGCAGCCATGATACTTTCTCTGGCCAATGTGATCAACCTCAGAGGGATCAGGTTCAGCGGCAGGGTGCAGGTCGCGTCCGTAGCCGTCATGCTGGGGGTGATCGCCTTGGCAGTAGCTGCATCCGCCCCCGGAATCAGGGCTGTCAACTTCACGCCGGTCGTCCCTGGGGGGATAGCGTCCATCGGGGTGGCGTCCGCGCTCATATTCTGGTCGTTTCTGGGATATGAAAACGTGTCTAACGTCGCCGAGGAGTTCAAGGATCCGAAGCACGACTTTGGGAGGAGCGTTACGATTAGCGTCGTCCTGATAGGGGTTCTATACATGGCAGTCGCAGTGACTGTGGTGGGCACGGGTGCCTACGCGGCCGGCGGAGGGGTGACTCCTTTCGCCGCGATGATGTCTAACGTCTTCGGCGAATATGGCGCCGCCGCCGTCTCTATCCTGGCGGTGGTGATTATCTTCTCGACCGTCAACGCGTACACTGCCGGGATCGGGAGGGTCGTCTATGCCGCTGCCCAAGACGGCAGCCTCCCGAGGTTCCTCGCCAAGGTGGATCCGAAGTCCGGGGTCCCGCGCAGAGCGCTCATCGCACTTTACCTAATGATAATGTCAGGGCTCGTAGCGTACTACCTTGCAGGCGCGGACATCCAGGCGGCCTTCCTGGCCACCAGTGGCGCCGCCGTCCTAACCTACGTTGCCGGCTCGGCTGCCGGCGCGAAGCTCCTGTCGGCCCGAGGGTTGCCGCGGATCTTCCCTTGGATATCTCTCGCGGTGTCGGTCGCCATCCTTCCCTTCATAGGGAACCTTCTCCTGGCGAGCATCCCGGTAGCAGGGTTCGGGTTCGCTTACGGCCTGTTGAAGGACAGGTCACGCTAGAGACCTCGACCCAGACAGTCTGAGCGTGAGGTGGGAGGGAGCGTGCTAACTGGCTGAAGGGCCGTTCAATACCATTGGATTAAGTCGGCACCGGCTCTGCGGAGAGTGAAAATGCAAAGAGCGATAGCGCTTTCGTTGCTCGTCCTGCTGGGCACCATCGGCGTCTCGGCGTACACTTACACGGTCTATCTGCCGAGCCTGTCGACAGCCTCGCCAGGAAGCGGAACTCTCAACATCTACCTCGCAGACCCGCCGCCAGCGAACCACACGATCAAGTATCTTCTGGTCAACGTGACCAGCGTTACTCTGAAGTACTCGTCAAACACCACAGAGCCCACCACATCCAGTTCGGTCAGTAGCGCTGTAAGCAGTGCCACTTCGAGCACCAGCACATCAACGACAGAGTCGTCTTCGAGTGAGAGCGGCTCCTCGAGTAGGTTCGTCTACAACATATCCGCGAGCGTCGGGACCAACGTCAACCTGACAAAATACCAAGGTAGCCCCCTGTTCCTCGGTGCCGCTAAGGCGCCGACTGGGAACGTCACTGGAGTGATCCTGAACATATCAGGCGCCAGGGCGTTCTGGACCAATGGGAGCTCTACGCAGCTCGACGTGGTGGCAGGTGGGAAGTTGATGGTGAACGTGCACTTCACGGTGCAGACGGGTGGAGCAGCCGACATGAACATCAGCATCACTCCATCGTCGGTCCACGTGAGCCAGGGCTATGTCCTGAGGCCGGTCCTGCTTGTCACGGTGACCCGCAGCGGCACGGCTACCACGACTACAACTGCGTCCAGCACGACAACGAGCGCGACATCAAGCAGTTCGTCGAGCCAGAGCTCGACTTAGGAGCCAGAGGGTTGCAACACCCTCATGCCCCCTTTTTTACGCGGAGAGCGCTCTAGAATCCGGTCGGGATACCGTCTCCACGTACATCGCAGACAGCCCTCTTGTACGACATCCCGATCTCTACCGCCTGACATTTCCCGGTCTCTCCGGGCATCGCCAGCTCATTCACATTGTAGGAGCCGTCGGTGGGAAGTTCGTATCCTTCTTCGATGAGCAGCTTCTTCCCCCCTCCCCAAAGAAACCTCGGGTGTGCGACGACTTCATCTGCCGACATCGAATAGTCGACCGAATTGGTGACGAAGAGCGCGTGCTGCAGCGGCCTATAGTCCGCGCCGCTAGCGCCGATAGCAAGGTAGGGATAGCCGTCCCTTTCGAGTATGAGGGACGACAGGGTGTGGAGAGGCCTCTTTCTCGGCTCTACCTTGTTCGGGCCATTCGTTCGGAAGGCGGACGCCCTGCTGTTCAGCATTATGCCGCATTCGGGGACGAAGACGTGCGAGCCGAACGGCTGGAACAAGCTCTGGATGGCTGAGACGAGGTTGCCTTCGGCGTCCGCCACCGAATACGCGGTGGTGTCTCCGGCCCTGACCTCAGACGCGCGGGACCTGGACGCTGACGTTGTGGACATGAAGGCCTCCATGTCTATCTTGCCGAACCTCGGGTCGCCAAGCATTTCATCGCGGCGGGCGTAGGCAAACAGCGCCGCCTTCATCGTCAGCTCCACCCTTTCTTTTGAAAGCGCCCCGGTAGGAGCCCGTCCCGCTTCGAGCAGCTGCTTCAGGATCAGAAGGCTGGTGGCGCCCATGCTGTTCGGCGGCATCTCGAAAACCGTGGTCCCGCGATAGTCGAGGGTCAGCGGCGTCACCCACTCGGGCTGGAAGTCTGAGAAGTCAGACGGTTTGCAAGGGACTCCGCCCGAATCCAGAGCGGAGGCCACGGCCTCGGCGGGCCAGCCAGAATAGAACGCGCCTGGCCCTCCCTCGGCGACCTCGGCTATGACCTTCCCTAACGCCTCCTGCTTGATCACGGTCCCCGGGGTGGGCGCGCGCCCCTCCGGAGCGAAGATCTCCCGAGCTTCTCCGGAAATGTGTTGGATTGTGCCGCCGATGGCCTTTGCGAACCCCTCTCCCAGGGGAAAGCCCTTGTCCGCGAGCCTGACAGAGGGCTGCAGGAGTTGGCCGAAGGTTGTCCGGCCGAACCTGCGGTGCATTTCCCAGACGCCCGCGATTTGGCCTGGCACCGCGACGCTGAGCGGGCCATGCTGGGG
>JAKAPN010000179.1 GCA_021822995.1 archaeon | reverse complement strand
CCGATGGTGCACGACCCCTATGAGCTGCCAGAAGACCTCCCCGTTCCTGTTGACGACGGGTCATGCAGCCATCTTCAGGGAACGAGGATGCCAGGGGTCCTTCTTCCTTCGACGCATAACCGGCTCATAAATGTAGCCGACGTCTCCGAGATGGCGGTGTTCTTCTTCTATCCAAGAACAGGCAGACCGGGGGAACTCCCGCCGAAAGGATGGGATTCGATACCCGGCGCGCGTGGATGCACCCCCGAGTCCTGCTCCTACAGGGATCGCTACCGCCTCTTCAAGGCCATTGGCTACGAGGTCTTCGGGGTGAGCAGCCAGACCCCCGAGGACCAGAGAGAATTCGCCCTGAGGTCGGGTATCCCTTTTGAAATCCTCAGCGACAGCGAGCTTGCTCTAACTGACTCGCTGAAGCTCCCCACTTTCAACGTAAAAGAGATCGCCACTCCGCTTATCAAGAGACTGACAATCGTGACCCAAGCTCGCGTTATTGCGAAGGTCTTCTACCCCGTCTTTCCTCCGGACGAGAACGCGGAAGAAGTATTGGGATATCTCCAAGAGCGATCGCCGAACAAAATGACAGAGCGCTAAAGGTGCGCCGGAAGGGATGCGGATGCAGATTTCCGTCAGAGAGGCTGCAGGTTCGGTACTCCTTAAGAGCGAGCGACAGACCTTCTGCTCAACGCCAAACTCTGTGGGTGAGGATCGAGACTGCCAGTACAATCGGAAGTGCACCAACGGCCAAGAAAACAGCGGCGTAGAGGAGCTGGAAGGGCGAGAGGGACGACCCGACCGACTGGGACTGGGCGACCCCAAAGGAGTCAAGCAGAGTATTTCCCTGAGACCAAGCATAGAAACTGTATTGACCTTGTGGAGCACTCAGCGACACATTCCCAGACTGCTGGTCGTACTTTGCTACCCACGCCTTCGGGGTGCCGGTGAAGTTGGACAAGACGGGCGGGCTCTGAGCCCCGGTCGTGTGGCTGAGCAGCAGGGCATCATACTGGGTTTGGTTCAGTACGAATATGGTGACGGGGCTGGCAGCGCTCCACGAGAGGCTGAAGGCACCGGCAGAAGAATGCCAATCGAAGAGGAAGACGGTCGTGTTCTGCGGTATCGCCTCGGGACCGAGAGAGGCGTGGTTGGATGTTCCGACCGTAATGGGTGCGGCAACGTATAACGCTCCTGCGAAGGCCGCAATCAGGAGCAACCCCAGGAGTATGAGGACCGCCGCCGTCATCACCTTCAGTCCGGTCAGCCTCCTCTCGGGCGGAACACGCTCGGGGAAAGTATTCAGGAGGCCGGCGGCCTGGCGGCCCTGTTCCGTAAGATGGTACTTCCCGGCCTTGTCCTTCGAAATCAGACTCGCGAGGGCCTTCAGGTGGTAATTGAGACGACCCGTGTTCGTTATCTGCAGCAGGGTCATGATGTCGGTGTAACTCAACGACTCCCTCTCTGCAAGCAGTTCTAGGATACCCCTCCTCGTCGTGTCGCTCAGTATCTTGTGCAGGGAGGCCCAATCGACTTCCATGGTCCAGGTAGCTTGTGGTTACTCCGAATATCAGCCTTCCTGAATGGAGTGGTTATCATGAGGTTATCACGCAAGGTGTTTCTCAATAGGGAATGCACAACCGGTCTATCGGGGTCGAGGATCAGAATCCCCGGAACCTCGCGTTGTCTGAAAAGCAGCTTGATTTGGGTATCAGATCGGTTGACAGAGTTTCGTTCTGAGCTATTTCAAACCTTGGGCCGTCGTCCTAAACTTATGGGCCAAAAAGGGGATCGCAACCCTGGAAGCGAACCGGCGTGGACCCGAATGCTTGACTGTTTGGATAGCATGACAGTTTCCTTCACATCGACCCCAACAGATTGCGTCAGGCATCGGGGAAGAACCGCCTCATGAATGCCACAATATCCTTGCTCTGTCTTGGATTGAGAGAGACCTGCAAGCCGTAGCCGGTGGGCTTCGGGATTATCCATCCCCTGCGCATCAGGACTCGGGCCAGCTTGTGCATCCTCTTTGCGCCGTGCTCGCCTAGATCGGCGTCTTTGAATCCTTTCTTGAGATTGTCGAAGGCGGTGTGGCTAGCTCCCCAATTGCCTCTCTTGTGCAGCTTGAACAGTACTGTGGCGCTTATCTCATCGTCCGAGAGCATGAGTTCATCTATGATACTTTGAAAGGTTAAGCTTATATACTTTCAAACCTGGAAACATCTTGATGGCGTACAGACCCGACGAAACACTCTTGCTCAAGTACCTGGGAGCGAGCCCGACCCTGAGAATCATAGACTTCTTCTTGGACAACCCGCTGTCGGACTATTCGAAGAACGAGGTGGCCAAGAACCTAGCCATGAGCCGTGTGACCTTCTTCAAGTACTGGAAGGAGCTGGAGAAATCCGGTGCGGTGAAGAGCACGAGACAGATCGGGCGCGCCACGATGTACAAGCTTGACGGATCTGGCGATGTGGTGAAACAGCTGATCAAATTGGACATGGCCCTATCCAGAAAGACTATGGAGAGAGCGGTCGAAGAATATCAGAAGCCCATCACAGTAAAGTCAAGGCTCCGTTAGGAAACTATTCCACCTCGCGCATTTGAACTTCGAAGCATATTCGAACGCGAAATGAACCGTGACGGGCCGGAAGGGATGCGCCTGGTTTCTTGAGCGGATACTCATTCTGACCGATTGCGGTCGCCGGGACTTCCGACCCGGGTCAATTGTAGCGCTCTTTCCCCCACATCGGCGAAAGGTAACGCTTTGGACATCCTATTCATCGAACGAGTAGGCAAGGTTGGCGCGAAAGTAATGTGTGGGGGGTGGGATTCGAACAAGCCTATCCCCGACGGTGGACATGTTTGGTGGGGATGAATACATAAATACGTGTATACGTATCGGTAAACCATGGGCAAGACCAAGGTGACCCTTTCCGTGGACGATGTACTCCTGAGGGAGTCAAAGGCATACCTGGCCGAGAAGAATCTGACTGTCAGCGGGACCCTCGAGAAGGCTCTCTCCGAGATGGCAGTCTCCAGCGTAGTCGAGAAGGTAGCCACCAACCTGGGAGAGAAACTCGGTTACATCGGGTACGACCAGGTTCCCAGAAGGCGGCCGAAAGGGAGGGATGCCACGAAAATTATCAGGGAAGCCAGGGGAGAAAGAACGAATGCAATATCTCGACAGTAGTGCGCTGGCCAAGCGGTACGTACAAGAGGAGGGTTCCGACAAGATGGACCAGATCTTCGAGAGGGCCGAAAAAGGAGAGGAGGCAGTCTTCTTCTCGATGTGGAATGTAGGAGAGCTCGCAGTAGTGTTCGACAAGTACGAGCGGGAAGGACTGCTGGAGGCCAAAGCGGTAATGACGACCTTCTTGGAAGAAGTGAAGAGGCTCGGGAGGGCAAGGGAGGCCGACGTGGTCCCCATTTCCGGATCCGTGATAGCGGAAGGCATAACTCTCACTCTTAAGCACCACGTCTACATAGCAGACGCTCTTCAGGTGGTCTCCTGTCAGACTGTAGAGGGCGCAGGATT
>JAKAPN010000178.1 GCA_021822995.1 archaeon | reverse complement strand
GTGGGCACCGTGGTCCTCGCGATCACCTACTCCTTGGTCGGCTCGGTGCTGGGCGGCCTGTTCTTCGGGTGGCTGGCGGACAGGATGGGGAGGAGGAACACGCTGTTGCTGACCATCCTCACTTTTGGCGTCTTCACCTTCCTTACGGGTTTCGCTGCGGACGTAACACAGGTGTACCTCCTGAGATTCCTGGCCGGTTTCGGGATAGGCGGAGAGTGGGGGGTGGGCTTCTCCATGCTGAACGAGGCGTGGTCCGAAAAGACAAGGGGGACGTCTGGAGGCTTCCTGCAGAGCATGTTTGAATACGGCCTGCTGATCGCGGCAACGACGGCCGGGATCCTGATAGGATACTTCGGCTCCGCCACAGGGTGGCGTTACGCGTTCATGACGTCCGGACTGCTCGCGTTGACCCTTCTGTCCCTGAGGCTGGTCATCCCCGAATCGAAGATGTGGAGCAGATTCAACCACCTGAAGGCAAGAGGAGAGCTGCCCAAGGGATACGACGTGCGGAGCCCGGTGCTCCAGATCTTCTCAAGGAATGTCCGCAGAAGGACCGTGCTGGCCTCCTTCTTCAGCGCGTTCGCTCTTTTCAGCGGGTATTCGATGATAGTCTTCATGCCGACCTACCTGGGTATGGGCGGGCTGCACCTGACCATATCGCAGTACACGCCGATGATCACGCTCGCGCTTTTCATTGGAACGCCGACATACTGGCTGGACGGCTGGATGGCCGACAAGGTGGGCAGGAGGAGGACGGCGCAGATCTTCATCTGTCTTATGCTCCTGACGATGATTGCGTTCTATTATGAGGTTACCCATCCGCCTGCCTACACGAGCCTCTGGACGTTCCCCCTCTTCTACATACTCGTGGGTTTCGACGCTTTCATCGCCTACTTCGCGCACATGGGTACGTGGTACGGCGAGCTGTTCCCCACTCGAATGAGGGCGACGGGCACCAACTTCGCCTATTCTGTGGTCGGCAGGGGCCTGGGTGCAGGTCTGGCGCCGATAGTGATCCCGGCCATGGCGGCGATGGGGGGGTATGGCTGGGCGATGGCCGTGGGGTCCGCCATGACCGCGGCATGCGCGCTCATCCTCACCTTCGGAATCAAGGAAACAAAGGGGACGGTAATCACGCCCGTCTGAGGCCGCTCCGTTCGAGCACCCTGGCTGCCGCGTCGCTCCCTGCCCTGAGGACTCTGCCCACGTCGCACGTGAGCACCCTTCCTCCTTCCAGGAGGAGGGAGCCGCCAACAATGACGTTGTCGACGTCCGATCCCGTGGAAGAGTAGACCAGCGCGGAGGCGGCGTCGGGCGCCGGCGTGGTGTGGCTTCTCTTCAGGTCGACGGTTATGATGTCGGCGGCCTTTCCCACCTCGATCGAACCGGTGCAGCGGAGCCCGACAGCTTCGGCTCCCCCTGTAGTGGCCAGTTCGAGGACGCTGGCCGCAGGAAGCGCCGTGGGGTCGAGTTGCCTCGCCTTGTGGAGGATCGACGCCAGCCTCATCTCGTTGAACATATCATAGGAAAAGTTGTGGGAAGCCCCGTCGCAGCCCAGTGAGACCTTTACGCCTGCTCGCAGCAGCATCGGGACGGGGCAGTACCCCGAAGCCAGAGTCATGCTTGAAGAAGGGCAGTGCGCGACGGAAGTACCGGACGCCGAAAGGGCGGCGGCATCCCGTTCATCCGAGCCGAGCATGTGCGCGAGCAGGGTGCGCGGTCCCAAGAGGCCAGCCTCCTTGGCGAACTGGACAGGTGTGGCTCCGTAGAACTTCTTTGTGAAACCCACATCTGCTTCTGATTCCATCAGGTGCATCGTGATGCCCGTGCCTTTCTCCTTGGAGAAACACGCCACCTCGCGGAACAGCTCCCTCGAAACGGCGCCCAGCGCCCGGGGAGCCAGCCAAATCCCGACGCGCGAGCCGGGCGCTGACCACTTCTTCAGAAGCGAGGAGGTCTCCCGAAAACACTCCTCTGCGTCTTCCACCATCGCAGGGTCGAGCGCCCCCACGTTTGTGGAGCTCGCAGGGCTATCCATGATTGTCTTGGAAAGGACCCCCCTGAGTCCGATTCGCTGCACCGACTCCGCTATCCTGTCGAGCCCGAATCTGGTATGAAGGCCGGCTTCCACGAAAGTGGTCGTGCCCGAGGTCAGCATTTCGAGCATGCAGAGCTCCGAGGCGGCAAGAGCCTCGTCGCCGCCGATCGCGGCTTGCGCCGGCCATATTATTCCGGTCAGGCAGTCCTTCAGGGTCAAACCATGGCACAACCCGCGAATAAGGGAATGCGTCATGTGAACGTGCGAATCCACGAACCCGGGCAGGATCGCGTGGTCCGTCGCGCGAATTTCGACGTCTGGCCCCCGACTTTTCTTTAGGGCAGCGGCCCGGCCCACGTCTGCCACAACGCCGTCTTCGATGTATACGGCGCCGTTCGGGATCAATCGCCGCCGCGCGTCCATGGTGATCACCGTTCCGCCGGTGACGAGAATCGATCGCATGCCAATCATCGGCCGGCATTTCGGGCTGGCCTCCAGATTTATAAGCCACATCTGAAACTGATGGGCTCGAACCCAACAGCGACGATTCTCTTGATGGCCCTCGCGAGCAGAGATTCCTTAAGGTCGGCATCGGTCCACGCGGGGTCGACGTGGAAGCCAAGGTCGATATCCTCGACCCCACGAAGTTCATTCCCTGCGATGCTGTGAAGTTATCGTTCACGGTGATGTACACAGCCCGTCCGCCCAGCAAGCAGACTGGCCCGTCGAGGGTCGAGAAGATCCTGGAGAGCTGCGATCGGGATACCACAACTTCATAGTTCTGGTATAGTGACATCTTTCCCCCTCTTCGACTTTTTCTCCATCAGCATCTCTGCGGCCTCGACGCATACCCCTCCTTCGGCCAGCAAGTCCACGATCAACTGCGGAATCGATACGACCCTGAAACCACCCCGCTCGGACGAATTGTAGAAGACATGCTCGTCAGCGAGGAGAAGGCGCGTGTTTCCCTTTCCCACCAAACCTTCACGCACCAATAGGTCGTGCCATCCCGCTAGGTCCGACCTGTGGACGTAGAAATCGATCCGCGAAGGAAACAGGTAGTTCTGCACCAAGTTCTCGGCCTGGTAGGTTGTCAGCGCGTAGTCGAGGTCGGCCCTGCTGAACACGGATAGTGGCTTCCTCAGCATGTAGTCCCGAGTCTCCGGCGGGAGTCGCCACTTCTGCCAGAGGGCCATCAATTCCCTGGATTCCTTGACCCCGGTTCCTTTCACAAGACCGTCTTGCTGCAACTGGGTGAGCAGGGCGTGGACCCACGGGTAGGTGCCGCCTGCTTCCTTGGCTATTCTGTATTTTGTGAGAGTGCCCGACGGATTGTTGAAAAGTACGCGCAACATCCGCTCCCTGATTATTCCGCGTCTCCTAGTCAAGCAATCTCCTCTCTATGCATGTTAAGGTCTTGATTGAGCCTAGGTTGTAGCATAAACGGTTGAGCATAAGGTCTAGGGTCTTTGTCCTGCCCCCATAATTCTGTCGACGCCTCATGTTCGAGCCATGCCCAGAGGAATGTCGTGGCACGACTACAACGAGTCCCTG
>JAKAPN010000177.1 GCA_021822995.1 archaeon | reverse complement strand
TACGGCAACTGACAGACGGGTGGGCGAGAGAGGATTGGGTAGGAGACGCAAGAAAACCCTCCGAGTGGTTCACAAGACCTTGCCTTCGGTCTTTGCGTGCCCTCGATGCGGGTTGATTTCCATTCGTATCACATCAGAACAGGATCCGGCATCACAGGACTTCGTATTTCGGGTCACATGCGGCAACGCCAACTGCCCATTGCACGCGGGCAGAGAGATGAGGTATTCGACCAAGAGGGCCAACATAGACGTCTACAACACCTTCGTAGACGACTACGCCAAGGCCGGGGTCTGATTTGATCGGGCCGGGCCGAATAGAAAAACACCTCATCGAAACGGCCAACCGAGGCCCAACAATCGCAGCCCTGTTAGATCCTGAAGACTTCTCCCCAAGAAAGGCGGCTGAAACGGCCGCGAAAGCGATCACTGCGGGCGCTTCGTTGATTCTCGTAGGGGGTTCGACCTTGGCCAACCAAAACAAGTTGGACGCCGTTGTGAGAGCTGTCAAAAATCACACCAAATCACGTTCTGGTCACAGTAAATCACACGAAGTGCCAGTAGTGCTGTTTCCAGGCAACATCACGGGCGTTTCACGCCACGCCGACGCCATTCTTTTCAGCTCACTCCTCAATTCTACGAACCCATACTTCATCATCGGCGCGCAAGCGCTCGGCGCAATCGAGGTCTACAAGAGCAAAATCGAGAGCATTCCAATGGGCTATCTGGTCTTCGGCAGCGGAAGCGCCGCAAGTTTCATCGGCCAGGCGAACAGCTTGCCTGCAGCCAAGCCAAACCTCGCGGTGATCTACGCCTTGGCAGCGAAATACCTCGGCATGAGGACCCTGTATCTCGAGGCTGGAAGCGGGGCGGGTGAACCAATCGCCCAAGAGACGATAAGAGCCGTCAGGAAGGTATACGAAGGAGTTCTGATTGTCGGGGGTGGAATCACGACACCCGCAGCGGCGGCGAAGGCGGCCCAGGGGGGCGCAGACATAATCGTCGTCGGGAACCTCCTGCAGTCTCCAGGTTTCGAAGGGACGCTGGAACAGATCACGAAGGCCTCGAAACGACGTGGCACCCCGAAGCCAACGACCACAAGATCCCAAAACTGATTGAATGGGGACCCTAACCGGAACATAACACCAACGCCTCCTTCCTAGCACAAGCGACACCACACATTCGACGAGGCAGGGCCCACCGCACACGAGGCGGGGCGATTCATCCCCAAACAGGCGTCAGACGAGACCACATCACATGACTTTCATCAGCTCTTTCCCACCGAAGGCGGGAGACCAAACACTCGCGCAAGGGCCCGAGGCCCAATCTGAACTCGACGGAACCCCCGACTACGGCATCATGTTTTTCCCAATCTCCCAAGGCCACCTGCCGTGGACACCGCAGGCGTGATGTTCGACTGGGACGGCGTCTTGATAGACTCGTTGGGGTCTAGCTTCAACGTCTACAACAAAATCTTCGCCAAACTCCGGGTAAGGCAGCTCACGAAGGACGAGTTCCTCGAGCTCCAGAGCCCGAACTGGTACGATTTCTATCGGAGAATCGGTCTCCCCGAACGACACTGGAAGCAAGCCGACGACGACTGGCTAAGCTTCTATGACGAGGAAAAACCAGGACTCCACCCCGACGCTTTGGGTTGCTTGACCACATTGAAGAAACACGGGTTCAACCTCGCGCTAATCTCCAATGGCTCGAAAGAGCGCATAACCCAAGAACTCGTACGACTAAAGGTGCGTTCATTCTTCGACTCGATAGAGTTCGGGGTGAGGAAGGAACACCTCAAGCCGTCGCCATACATGCTGGACAAGACGCTAACCTTGCTCAAGATCGACCCCGCGAAAGCCGTCTACGTCGGCGACTCGCCCGCGGACATACAGGCTGCGAAGAATGCGAGGGTTCCATCAATAGCTCTGGCCCGGGGGCCGATACAGGTGCAGAGACTCCGAGCAGAGCGACCAGACCACCTCTTCACAGGCCTGGACGAGATGACCAACTTCTTGATGCACAACCTGCGTGGGCCGCCCTGCTAAATGCGAGGGCCGCCCCCAAACCCCGAACAGTTAAGAATCGAGTTCAGTCGGTGCCCGGCGAGTGCCACGGTGGCTCAGTGGCTAGAGCGCCACCTTGGTAAGCGACCGCCCAAACAGGTGGATGTCGTGGGTCCGAATCCCACCCGTGGCTCTCGTTAGACTTGCTAGGCGAAAGATACTGGTGCCGAGGGGGGGATTCGCGCCCCTTACTGACGTTCACTTTCGACGCGGTATCGACAACCACGGTTCGGATTGACCTGACGGTAAAATACGGCCCGGCCCTTTAACACTTGTTGAGTCTTCCCAACCGCATAAAGACATACCACAACTTCGAATCCGCCGTAACGGCTGCGAGACAACGGCAAGCGAACATCGACCGAGACATTGACAGGGAGAACTTCCTGAACTCGATGTACTATCTTCTCGGCTGGTTCCTTGGCGACCTAGGAAAGCAATACGGGTCAAGGCGACTGACAACGGCTGGCCTCAACCTCACTCTCACAAAGCGGCATCCAGAGAACCAAGCGCTCGGGGATTTCGTCTTCTTTCAATGCATCCAGAAGCTAGGGGTTCAGGTGAGGCGACAGCCTGACCGGGCGCCTGACAAGAGCTCACAATACGGCGCATATCGGTGGGACTCCCGCAGGAGCCCCCTCTTCGGATGGTTCCATCTGGTTTGTCTAGGGCTCGAATGGGACGAGAGAGCGTCTTCCAACCCCGTCAAGACTGACTGGCTCCTGGAGGCGCCGCTCAGGAGGCGGCTGTGGTTCATCAGAGGGCTGGCCGACTCCGACGGCGACGTGCATTTCAACGACAAGTCGGTAGGAATTACGACCACACCAAACACACAATTTGTGCATTCCCTTCTGAAATCTGTCGGGTGCGCACCACGAGTGGATTTAGACGGAAGATCGAACAAGGTGGTAATAACCGTCAAACAAGCAATGCGAATCATGATTTTCAATCCAAAGCTTCTGACCTACAGACGGAGGAGGCTGGAAAGCCTCGCGTCGGCAGTTACTTTTCAGCGCCGCTGGCCAATTTGGTTGCAGACCGAAGTGACCCGGCTTCTATCTTCCGGCGAGGCCCCCCGAGCGGTTCGCGACAAGATGCTCGAAGACCACCACGTTTTCATCCGGCTGGCTACCCTTCAACGGAAGAAGGCAAAACTCATCGAAGCCTGAAGTGCAAAGTGCCGAGGGAGGGATTCGCACCCTCGACCTCTGGACCCGGCGGGAGCGCCCCGCCCCGGGTTCCCCAGATCACTCTTCCCAGCCCAGGATTATGAGTTTCACCCTTGCGGGTGTAGCCTGGTGCCATAACTAGGCTAGGCCACCTCGGCACTGACCGCGTCACACCTTGGGGATAAAAGGCTCACACAACAGACATGACAACCACTCGGTCCCGAGCAACGCTTAATATCAGACGCCAGCTCGCGGTCCTAGGTTGCACATCCCTCTCCTCGACCTCAACGGCTATTACAACTTCATCAGTACCACTATGATTGCTCTCTTTATCGTAGGCCTTGTGCTGGTCTTCGTCTACGAATA
>JAKAPN010000176.1 GCA_021822995.1 archaeon | reverse complement strand
GCCAGCCCTGCCAGTCTCAAGCACATGGAGAAGCTCCGCGCCCTCCTCGAAGAAAAGCTGTCCCGTGGCGAGGTGGTCTACGGGGTCAACACGGGGTTCGGCTCGCTTTCGGACAAGGTCGTCAGGCCCGAAAACCTCGAGGAACTCCAGCTCAACCTGATTCGAAGTCACTCCGCTGGTGTGGGGTCGCCCCTTCCACAGGGGGTGGTCCGCGCCGCGATGCTCATCCGCCTGAACAGTCTCCTCAACGGCAACAGCGCAGTCCGCAAGGAGGTAGCGGAACTGATTGTGGGGATGCTCAACCGGGGGGTCACCCCCTACGTCCCGGAGTTCGGGTCTCTGGGCGCAAGCGGCGATCTCGTTCCCTCGGCTCACATGGCCCTCTCCATGCTGGGCGAGGGGAGGGCGTACAGGCGTGGCAGGCTCGTCGACTCCACGAAGGCGCTGTCAGCTTCCAGGCTCAAGCCAGTCAAACTGCACGCCAAGGAAGGGCTCTCCCTCATCAACGGCACCGCGTTCACCACTGCGCTCGCCTGCGTGGGTGTCCATCAGGGGAACACACTGCTAAACGCGGCCAACTCGACGCTCGCCGTAACAGCCGAAGTACTACGCGCCTGCTCGCAGGCGTTTGACGAGAGGCTCGTCGGTGTAAAGCTCGACCCAGGGCAGGGGTCGGTGGCCAGGGAGGTCAGAACTCTGTGGAAGGGGAGTCGCAGGATACGCTCTGAGCCGGTTCCGCAGGATCCTTATTCAATCCGCTGCGCTCCACAGGTGCACGGCGCCCTAAAGGACGCTCTCGGCTTCGCTGAGAAGATAACCTTGGATGAGATGAACTCGGTGTCTGACAACCCGGTCCTGCTGGAGGACGGCTCGGTCCTCCACGGGGGGAACTTCCATGCCCAGCCCGTAGCCATGGCCTCTGACCTGCTCTCCCTTTCGCTTTCTTATCTTGGGGTAATCTCGCTCGCCAGAATACATTACCTCCTCTCGAAGACGCCCCCCGAGTCGAAATACATGGCTGGAAAGCCGGGGCTCGAGTCTGGCCTGATGATCCTCGAGTACACCGCGACCGCGCTCACCAATGACAACGCGAAGAACATCTACCCACAATCCTCCTACCCTGCCAACGTCTCAGGGGGAATAGAAGACCACGCCAGCCACGGGGTTAACGCAGGGGTGAAATGCCTCCATGTAGCTGCGAACGTCTCGAAGATACTCGCGGTCGAGCTCATCTGTGCCTCCAACATCCTGGGCTCCAACGAAAGCGGGATCTCCGAGCACGCGAAGAAAGTCAGCGCGTTCGTCAGGGGGCATTCTCCTTTGCTAAGAGGAGACAGGGCCCAGGGGGGAGAGATAGAAATTGTCGCGAAGGAGACCCTCGCGGGGAACCTCCCCTAGACTTCACGGGAATACACTTCGCGTCCCTCCTTGATCACTTTCCGTACGTAGCTCCCGCCGAGGCGGTATGGAAGCTGCCGGTATCCGGTCAGGGAATGTACAACGAAGTCAGCCGAATTCCCTAGGCGAAGCGATCCTACGTCCGCCCGCGAGATGGCTTTCGCGGCATTGGCTGTGAACCCAAGCAGCGCCTGGGCGGGGGTCATCTTCAGTCCTGCGCAGGCCAGCCCCATCACGAACTGCGGAGATTCTATCCAAGAATTCGGGCTAAGATCGGTACCGAGAGCGACCGAACATCCCGCTCTGATGATGCCCTTCGCATCCGCGTAGCTGATGGACGAGTATAGAGATGTGCCAGGGAGCAACACGGCCACGACCCCCTTCTCCGCCATGGATTCGATCCCCGCGGGTCCGCTATGGCCAATGTGGTCGGCGGAAACGCACCCCGACTCTGCCGCGAGCGAAGCCCCGCGGGAGTCGGCGAATTCATCCGCATGAATCTTCAACGAGAACCCGAGCTCACGGGACGCCCTGAGGTACCTCGCACAATCTCCTCGGGAGAAAATGCCTTCCTCGCAGAAACAGTCAGAGAAGGCGGGCCGGGCCTGCGAGCGGGCCACCAGCGGAAGCATTTCGCGGATCGCGTAGTCGACATACTCCCCAGAATCATCGAACTCGGGAGGTTTTGCATGCAGCCCAAGGAAGGTCGAGACCACGTCTATTTTCGTCGCCTTCCTCAGGAGTTCGATCGCCTGGATCATCTTTAGCTCGTCCCGCGCCCTTTGGCCGTACCCGGTCTTCGTTTCGACTGTAGTGACGCCGTTCGCGACCATCTGCTCCACTCTCGCGAGCGACTGGGCGCAAATCTCGCGAGCTGTCGCCTTTCTCGTGTCTCTCACGGTCCTCTGGATTCCACCCCCGCTGCTGAGGATCGACACGTACGACTCGCCCCGGGTCTTCCTGTCGAGCTCATCTTCTCTGCTCCCCGCGAAGACAAGGTGGGTGTGCGGGTCTACGAACCCAGGGGTGACCAGGCCTCCGCGCGCATCCATTGTGCGCCGAGGCTTCCCGAATGTCTTGCGCCCTAGTTCCTTGGAAGTGCCTATCCACGAAATCCTGCCGCCGTCGACCATCAGGGCACCGTCTTCGATCACCCCGAGCGCCTCCTGGTCTCCGTCGCCCCCGCCGGCGCAGGTCACCAGTTCCCCAGCGTTGACCAGGACTAGTTCAGGCATCTTCCCCCATGAAAGAGCCTCCTCTGAGCGTGTTAAGTCTTGTCGGCAGCACCTTGCAACGAAGTCTTAAATCGAGAGGAGGTCGCCGAGTCAGAATATGCAGACGCACGTTGTGAGGGCCCCGCGCGGGTCCGAGATTTCGTGCAAGAGTTGGCACCAGGAAGCTGCGCTCCGCATGCTGATGAACAACCTCGATCCCGAGGTTGCAAAGGACCCCGAGCGTCTCATCGTCTATGGCGGGACGGGACGTGCCGCTCGGTCCTGGAAAGCCTACGACGCCATTGTGAAGGCGCTTCGCGGACTCGCCAACGATGAGACGCTGCTGATCCAGTCAGGTAAGCCAGTGGGCGTCTTCAGGACCACAACCGCTGCGCCGCGCGTGCTCATCTCCAACGCAATGCTTGTGCCCAAGTGGGCGGACTGGAGCTACTTCCGGGAGCTCGAAGAGCGCGGACTGACCATGTTCGGCCAGATGACGGCAGGGAGCTGGATGTACATCGGGACCCAGGGGATCCTCCAGGGGACCTATGAGACGCTGGCCGCCGTGGCGTCAAAGCACTTTGGAGGATCACTGAAGGGGAAGGTCGTGCTGACTTCCGGCCTGGGGGAGATGGGAGGGGCACAGCCGCTGGCGGTGACGATGAACGACGGGGTCGCCCTTGTGGTTGAAGCTGACAGGAGGGCGATCCAGAGGAGGTTGGACAAGAAGTACTGCGACGTGATGGTCGAGGACCCGCGGGAGGCCCTAGCGATGGCAAGGGACGCGGCCGCGGAGGGCAAGGCACTTTCTGTCGGGTTGCTGGGTAACGCCGCCGAGGTGCTCCCTCAGTTCGTAGAGTCGGGTTTCACGCCTGATGTCCTTACTGACCAGACCGCGGCTCATGACCCTCTGGAGGGTTACATCCCCGTCGGCCTCGACGTCGCAGAAGCCACAACCCTCAGGGCCTCCGACCCCGCGAAGTAC
>JAKAPN010000175.1 GCA_021822995.1 archaeon | reverse complement strand
TGGACTCGAACGGCCTGCCCCAGTGGTTCAACTATCTCCCGTCTGTGCTGATATTGCTGGTCGTGCTGGCGTCGATCCTGTATGAGGAAGGGGAAAGAAAGCAGGAAGCTGCCGAGACAGGCGACCCGGCCCCTGGGACTGCCTGACAGGGAAAGTGGCGTTCGCGGCGCTGCGGCGGTGGACGAGGAGGCCTCGTTCTCCGTTCCTTAAATACTGCTTTATATACTGAGGGATTTCGCCCAGCCTCAGATGCCTCAGACAAAGGCTATAGTCAGCATCGAGAACGTGGTAGCTTCAGCGTCCATCAACCAGACAGTAGACCTCAACCTCATTACCAAGAACTTCGTCACAGTCGAGTACCACCCGGACCAGTTCCCGGGCCTCGTTTTCAGGCTCAGGAACCCCAAGACCGCGACCCTCATCTTCAGCTCGGGCAAGATGGTCTGCACCGGCGCAAAGTCGGAAGAGCAGGCAAGGAAGGCGGTCGAGGAGGTCGTAAGGCAGCTCAAGAAGGGCAAGATACCCATCAAGAACGACGCGGTGGTAGAGATCCAGAACATCGTAGCTTCAGCCAGCCTCGGAGGGAAGGTGCACCTGGAAGAGGCGGCGAGGGTGCTTCCAAAGTCGATGTACGAACCCGAGCAGTTTCCGGGTCTCATCCACAGGATGGCAGACCCCAAGACTGTCATACTCCTCTTCGCATCTGGGAAGCTGGTCTGCACAGGCGCTAAGAAAGAAAGCGAAGTCTACAGAGCAGTCAACAACCTTCACGTCACCCTCGAAGAGAAGAACCTCATGGTGTACTAGAGGTCCTTCTCCCCGATTTTGTCCCCAGCGGTTCCCTGATCGTCTTTTCCATGTTCAGCAGGTCGAAATATTCGCCCCCGACCCTGAGTTCGTTCCTCGCTCTCCCCGTGACTTCGAACCCCGCGCGCCTGTACAGGGCCAGCGCCGCCCGGAACTCCGGGTTCACGCTCAGCTGGACCTTCACAATCTTCTTGTCATCCCGGATGTCCCGTAGCGCGGCGTCGAGGAGGAGCTTCCCGACCCCCATCCCCCTGCTCTTCGGCGTGACGTAGAACCCGTAGACAGCCGCCACGTGCCTCGTCTTCGCCCGCCCGCTGAACGCGCGCGTTATCATCCCGACAGGCTTCCCCTCCGCAAGCGCGAAGAGGGTGTTCTTCATCCGCCTGCGCCATTCGTCAGCGAGAAGGACCTTCTCTTCTTCGTACGAACTCCCGAAAGCGGCCGGGTCAGTCCTGAGCGCCTCGAGCCTGAGCCTTCTGGCATCTCGCCACCTTCTCTCCGGAAGCTTCGCTATCTTCGCCATGCCGTCAGGACCGAGGTCAGCCGGACCTGCGGCCGACCGACTTCGTTATCGCCTTCAGGTTGTCCTTGCTGATCAGCTCCATGGCGTAGAGCGTGTCCGCGAGCTCCATCATGTCAGTGACAGCGTGCAGCGCGATCCCGTTCTTGCTCAGCTTCTCCCTCGCTCCCTCCATCCTGTCGATGAGGACGACGGCCGCGCTCACCCTCCCGCCCTCGTCTTCGATCGCTTCCGCCACGCCTAGGGTCGTCTTCCCTGTCGTCGAGACGTCATCCACGACAACCACGTTCCACCCCGGCCTCACCTCTCCTTCAACGAGCCTTTCGTTCTCTTTCTTCCCCGCCCGCGCATAGACGAGCGGCTTTCCAAGGGCGACGGCTACTGGGGCCGCGAAGAGGAGACCGGTCAGCGGCCCGGCGCAGATCGCGTCGGCCTTCGGAACCTTCTTCGCGACCGTCTCTGAGATCGCTTCTACCGCGAGACCGTAGGCCCCCGGGTAGCTCGGAAGTCCCCGAAGGTCCACGAAATATGAGCTGTCCCTGCCGCCAGAGAGGGCGAAGGTGCCGAACTGCAGCGCACCCGCCTTCACCAGCCCTTCCGCCATGCTCCCAAGCCGCGCGCTCCGCTTCTTCCAGGCCATGGGAAGCAGCGTAAGTCTTGCGCTTAAAAAGCAACTCTGAGGGAACATGATGGATGCCCGAGCTCTGGATCCCATACGGAAGCGTGGAGACCCTCGTCACCATTCAGGCAGAGAACCTCGGGGTGGTCGCTGAGCCTTCGGAGGACGGCGGGAGCCTGGACCTGGAGAGGGTGGGGGAGCTCGCAAAGGCCTCCGCCAAGGTCTTCGTCTGCGACACCGCCCCGTCGACGCTCGAGGTACTGAAGAGGGTCGCCCCATCCCTCGGCGACCTCCAGGGGATTTCGTTTCTCTCCGCGGCGCCGAAGCGGATAGAGTTGGCAGTGCCGGAGCTCAAAGGCAGGGTGGTCACCCTCCCTCCGCCGCTCCCGACAGGAGAGGGGGGAGAGCCGGTCTACTCGCCCGAGCTTACGGGCGGCGGAGCGAAGCTCTTCCTCGGCTCTGCGCGCCCGGACCCGCTGTTCGGCATCGTAGACGCGAAGAACGAGGCGTGCATGAACTGGATCGCGCGGGCGAGGGGGGCGCTTGGGGTGTCGAGGCAGATGGAGCCGAGCCCGTTCCAGAAGACGGAGGCTTACGACGCGGTCGACCGCCTCGCGGAGAAGATACCGGAGGCGAAGTTCGTGACCGTTGTCCCGAGAGGCGGCAAGCCGAGGGCGGCCATGGAAGACGCCCCCTTCGACGCCATCAAGAACGCGTTCGCCAAGGTTCCCGTCCCGCCGGCCAGGGGACTCGTGATAGGGAGCGGGGGCCGAGGGTATGACGACACCCTTTCTTCCGCAATAAGAGGGGTCTGGAACGTCATCGAAGGGGTAAGGAAGTCAGGCTCCGTGCTGATGATTGCGGAGTGCTCGGAAGGGGTAGGCTCTACGGCCCTGGAGATGCTTGTGACGGGCAGGATGGGCGAGGGGAGGAGGGAGAGGCAGGTGGAGGGGATCGAGGACGTGTTCTATCTCAACAAGCTGAAGGAGGAATACGACGTCCTCCTCCTTTCCGGACTCCCTGAGACCTACGCGAGCTCCAGGCTCGGCTTCGCGACCGCGAAGGGCTCGGGCGAAGCGGTCGGCAGGATACTGAACAGGGTGGGGCGGTCAGGGAAGGTCAACGTCGTTCCGCGGGCCGCTGAATGCCTCGTCGAGCCATCATAGCGGCAGCGTCGCTATGCTGTGAGGAAGAGGGATGCATAGGAACGCGAGGACCACTGTCCCGACCAGGAGCCATCTCCTGGACGATGAGAGCGGCGACACCTCGTCCTGCAGCTTCAGCTGAAAGGGCCTCCCGACGAGCAGCAGCACCACTACAGCCACGGCCAGGTAAGTCCAGGTGTCGAACGCGAGGAGAGCGATTATGGAAAGGTAGCTCGCCACCTTCGCGCCTCTCTGACCCAGGGCCAGGTGGGCCATGATGCCTCCGTCGTACGAGGCCATCGGGAGGAAGCACATGAATGCGAGGGTGAACCCCACGAAAGAGCCGTCCTGGAGCGGGGACACAGACGTGTAGCCCGGCGCCACAGCGTGGGTGAGGGGGCCCAGCAGCGACCCCACTGCGACCTGGATGAGGCTCGGGTTGATCGTGACCGTGGTGTTCACAAGGTTCGTGCTCGCGAACGGCACAGCAGACTGCACCGCTGTGACCTCCCCGACAGCGAAAAGAAGTATTG
>JAKAPN010000174.1 GCA_021822995.1 archaeon | reverse complement strand
TCGGGGATCAAAGGCGCTGGGGCAGAGCTGCTTGAATGCCAACCCGCCGAGCAGCCTCAGCCTGACCCCCCGCGACTCTGCGGTCTCGATAATCTGCGTCGCGGCGTCAAGGGCGTTGGCGGGGACCAAGACCAAGCTCTCCATGCGAGTCCTATGCGATCCTGCTTTTGGATTTAAGACGTGTTTAGCATCAACGTGTTGAACCCGAACCGAAGTGCGAACCTGTCCGTCGATGGGGCGTCCCCGCTTTCAGTTCCACTGAAATCATCGTGAACGCCGGCCCGACGTTCTCCACTCCGAGAGACTCGCCATCGTCGGTCCACGATGCTTCTCCCTTTCTGAACTTGAAGACGCTCGTTTTGCCTTCTCCCATTTTCGCCCTGATCTTACCCTCGTTGACGTTGTATGATATCCCCTTCAGGTACGTGTGCGGTCCGAACTTTTGGCCCTTCCTCATGCTGATCTTGATTACCCGGATCCTCTCGTTCTCGAACAACACCTTGGCCGAGCGGCCAGCCACTTTCAGGATGTGGTCGGGCAATCTCCTTTGCTCTCTACGGCACGGGTTCTATGCGTCCCTTCGAGCACCCATCGCGGCTTCTTCCAGAGCTCATCGTAGCCCGCGGCGTTCCGGATGATGACCTCCTGCCCGTCGTCGTCTAAGAGCTCGGTCGCCGGTATCTCCGCCCTGAACCTGGCGTACTCCTTGTCCGTCATCTCCACCGCGCTCTTCCTGCCGATCGAAGCGTGCCAGTCGGCGTTCGCCCCGTCGAGAGAGAACAGCAATGAAGTCGGGCCGGCCTGGAAAAACACCTTCGCGTACCGCAGCCTTCTGGGAAGCTTATGTTCGAGGAGAAACTTCATCACTTTCGCGGGCCCTGCCCTGGTTAATAACAGGTGCTGCTGCAGGCTTTAATGCTCTGTTGACAGGGTCGGGGAAAGTGAAGCGCCTGCTGGAAGTGGAGCTTGTCCTCTGAGATTGCCGAAGACCTGTCGAAGCAGACATCCGAACTAGTCTCTAGGTTCGAAGGCCGGGCGAGCGCCTTTGCTCACAGGCCCGACCTCGCAGCCCTAACCGTCCAATGCGACCGGACCGCGGCCGTGAAGACCGCGCGCAAGTTCTTCGGAGACGGGGAACACGTAGCCACAGGGGTCGACGGGTCCATGGACTTCGACGAGCGCCTCCAGATGATCCTGTTCTATGCCAACGCCACGGCTTACAGCTGCCCCTTCAGCGTCACCGACGAGCTCAGCTTCGACCTGCACTCGGCTCACAGGGAGGCAAAGCTTGCCGCGTCGGCGGCTATACCGCTCTGGTCTGAAGACCTCTCGAGCGTTTCGAGCAGCGAGCTGGAAATCGACATCGACCTCGAGCACTCGATGGAGAAGATTCCGAACTCATTCATGACCCTCGGGGAGCTCTATCTGGGTTACCTCGCGTGCGAGGGGTCGCGGATCCTCTTCCTCGACAGGCCCCTTTCGGGGACGTATTCCGTCCTTTCCCGCGAAGCAAGGTACGTCATCAAGAGAGGCGAAAGCAAGCTGACGAAGTGGTCTCCCGAAACCCCCCTGTCCATGCTCGACATCTATCTCGCAGTCTATCTGGGCTCTCCCGCCATGGTGCTCCCCACCCGCACCAGGTTTCTCCCCTTCGCATTTCTGAAGGAGCTGATTGGAGGCCCCTCGAACGTCGAAGCCCTCGCCTCGAAGCTGAAGGTGAGCGAAGCCGAGGGAGAGAGGGCGGCGGCAAAGCTGGTGAAGCTGGACAAGAAGCACAACGGTGCGATTCTCGCAGACTCGACCTCTTCTCACCTTGAACTTCGCGCTGGCGTGGCTGGGTACTGGAATCGGGTTTTGGCTCTGGCGCTGCGCTACGCGAAAGAGGTCTTCGCCAGGTCCCGACACCCCCTTACGTTGAAAGGGGACGAGTTCCTGACGATCCTGGACGTCGACGCGGTGTCGCTCTTCCTGCTGCAGGCGCTCCTCGACCGAGCCCACGAGAAAAGAGCCCTCCTGATAGGCATCGCAAAGGACACCTCAGCCACAGACGTCGCCCGCTCCGTCCTCCCGTTCGCCTCGTCACGGGGCTTCGTCGGTCTCAGGTCCTCCGCACCGACCCTGAAGAACGACAGGGCGTTCCTTTCCCTTCTCAGCTCGGAGAACCCAGATATCTTGACCCCCTGGAGAACGATGGGCTATGACGCCGCGTTCTCCACCATCGTGGAGATCGGAGGGCAGCTGATTAGCGCGAGGAAGGTGGTGTCAAGAGAGCAGGTCTTCGTGCGGTCGTACTTTCAACTCAGGACCCTAAGGAACGACAACCGGGTTAGGTCACAGGTCTTCCTCTTCGACCGGGCCTTCGACCCAGTCGAAGACAGCGGAGCCGTCAGGGGCTTCGAGGTCAAGGAAAGGTCTGGAGCGGCGAGGGTGGCCGGATACTTCGAAGGAGATGTGCCCAGCGACCTGTCTAACATGGCGCTCCAGGTTCTAGCACTGAACGACAACCCCGAGGTGTTCGAAGCGTTCGGCCACAACCAGCTCCTCTACCTCGCGGACAAGGCCGTCAAGGCTGAGGTCAGGATGCTCCGGAGCTCCCTTCGCGCTGTAGCCGACCTGCGGGTGGGAGGGGTGACCAGCAGGCGCAAGATCTTCGGCCTCGTCACACCTTATAGACAGCAACGCGCCGAGGCCGAACACGCGAGGATGAAGTGAGAGCGATGCTAGAAAGCCACGAGAAGGACTTCTTCGACACGATGGAGGGTGAGTTCGAAGCCCGTCTGAAGATGGTGACGAGGACCACGAGGTCGTCCAAAAACGAAGGCAGAGAAATCACAGTCTCCAACCCGCTGGCGATAATAGAGGCTCGGTTCAGCTACAAGGTCCTCGACAGGCTCTACTTCCCCAACTTCGTAGCGATCGAAAGGAGCGTGGATGGGGACAAGAAGTACGTGCTTTACGAAGTGGTCGGCGTAACGCCGACGCATTACCAGCTCCCGGGGATCGATTCCTCGATGCCCACGCTGCTCAGGAAGGAGTACCTTGACACCATCAACGAGAGCTGGGGCAAGTCCCAGGAGACATGGATCGACTTGACCGCGATCCCCACCAACTATTGCGCGAGTGTCGCGAGCGGTGGACTCGAGTTCAGCCGTGCTCCCTATGCGCCGCTCCCTGGCGCGAGGGCCCTCCTCCTGTCCAAGCCGGCGGTAGAGAAATTCCTGTGCGTCGCCGGCGGGGTGGACATTGGGACCATGGTCGGCTTCGATCTTCCGTTCACGGTGGACATGGACAGCATGATCAGGTACCACATGGGCGCTTTCGGCTTCACGGGGGCAGGCAAATCCAATCTTACGAGCGGCCTGCTAAGGACGGCCCTGGCACGCGACCCTATGCTCGCCGCGGTCGTGTTCGACATAGCCGGCGAGTACGCTGTAAACCTCCTCGACCTTCTGAAAGGGGGTGCCAAGGTCTATACCACGGAGATCATGGACAACGCACAGGAGTTCGTAAGCTCCCAGGCGATACCCGAGACCCTGGAGGGGGCGATCGGAAGGGAAAGAATCGAACGCGAGCTGTCCGAGCTTTACAAAGGCGGTGTGGAGAGACTCTCCTTGCAGGATGCAGGGGG
>JAKAPN010000173.1 GCA_021822995.1 archaeon | reverse complement strand
TCTGGCTCCGCACTCCTTCGCGAAGCCGCTATGACTCTCGGCAGAGTCGGAGCTTATGCCGATTATCTCTGCCCCCATCTCCAGGATGCCATCATAGCTCTCGCCGAACGCTTTCGTCTCTGTCGTGCACCCCATGGTGAAGTCCTTTGGATAGAAGTAGAGGACTACATTTTTGGTACCCGCGAAGTCGTGCAGCGACACCATCTGTCCTTCTGGCGCCGGGAGGGTGAAATCCGGGGCCTTGTCGCCTACCTTTGGGCCGCTCAAGCCACTCACGTCCCTTCGGTAATCTTCCTCAGGGCAATCGACCCGTTCCTGATGTCTAGGTCATAGATTTCATTGACATCGAGCCTCATGCCGAACATGTCGTATTCTGACTCGGTCAGGGTCATGATGATTTTGGAGAACCCCATCTCCCTCATCTGAGGCATCAGGCCCATGGATTGCAACTGCGACACCATCCCCTGGACGACTCTGGCCTCGTCGCCGGCAGGGAACATTTCCGGCCTGCGCGCGTCTCTGACTTCAACCAGCTCGATTTGCTTTGCAGGGAGCCCCGTCAAGGGGTCAGTTACGCCGCTGATCCGGTTCACCTTCACCTTGCCCATTTGGTACGTCTCTCGCTGCCGCTGGTATAAACTCAGCGCCAGCCGTTTGCGCTCGGTTTGCTACACGAAAACAGGCTATTGCGTCGGGTCTGGTCCAGACTCGGCCTGGTTCTCTTCGGGCGACTCCGACTGCGGCTCTTCAGGAGGCATCTGTACGCCACCCTCGTTCTGCTGGTTCGCCATTATGGCTTCGACGTCTTCTGGCGAGAGTATCCTTGACATCGAGAGGTTCACCAGGGAGTTGGCGGAGGCGTCGCCTGACATCCTTCCTATCCTCCCCCTGAGCTGCCGCCACTTCAGCTTCGTGTTTCCACTCTTAGAGGTATAGATGATGCCAAGCACATCCCTCGCGTTGATGAATGTTACGTCCCTGATCTTCTTGAGATCGACCTTGTCCACAGCCTCAACGTAGATAGATCCCTGGTCGCCTTGCTTCTCAGGGAACACCTCGGGGTCTCTAAGGTATGACTCTGGGATGAAACTCCTGCAAGTGCTGCTGATCAGAAACCGCCTGAAACCCTCTAGATTGCAGGTGAGATCAAGCTCAACCACCCGACTTCGCCTGAATCCGCGGCGCCTTTCAGAGGTTATAAATTGATTCCCAACGCGCTGAGGCGGATGCCTCGGCCAGGTTGTGGGTTCTCGTACTCAAGATCCTCGACATCTGTCGGTTCAGTAGGCTAAATCCGGTCATCACCCACGACCTCTGAAGGGCAGGGTCAACATTAAAGCGTTCCAATCATCTTTCATACCATGCTGCGCTTTCTCATCAGGCTCAAGGGAGGCGCCCCTCGAGGGGACCTCCTGAGGGTCGTCCGCGCGATGGCCCGGGAGCTCGGGGTGGAGGCTAGGAACCCGAAGTGGACTTCCTACGGCGCCTTGGAGCTGGATGTGTTCGCGCCAGGCCGCCCAGACTTTGAACTCTTCGTCGCCGCGCTGGAGCCTCTTGCGGCGCCTGAATTCACACACGACCTGAACATCGCCCCGAAGTTCAGGCCCGAAGACGAGATCTTCTCCGAGGCCAAGTCGCTGTTCAACGCCGAGCGGTACTGGGAGTGCCATGAGGTCCTCGAAGGGATTTGGCGGACGAGGACGGGAGACGAGAAGGCCCTCCTGCAGGGGGTGATACTAATCTGCGCCGCTCTTGTCCACCATCAGAAGGGCGAAGATGCAGTGGCTCTGGGCATCTTGGAAAGGGCGGTCAGGATGCTGAGGCCCTCACAACCATCCTATGGGCCTTTCAGAGTCGACCGCCTGAAGGCTGGCTCCGAAGAGATACTGAGGAGGAAGCGCTTCATCAGCTTCGAAGTCTAGCCGAACACAGGCAGGTTCATCGGATTCGCCTGCTCCCTCAGCTGTTCTCTGGGCCTTAGGGCTAGAAGGTCAAAGATCAGCGACACGAGGGAGAGAACTATCAGGCTGGCCCAGGCCTCGCCTCCGTACTGCCCTGCCCAGTTGTAGAGGACGATGGCCGCCACAATTGCAGAGAGGGCGCCGCCAGCCATGAAAGCGCTCCGGAACCCAATGTAGCAGACCAGAGCGTCCAGGACAAGAATGACTCCCAGGACCGGTACCGCGCCCTGCAGGGCTGGTATTGGGCAGCCGCTTCCGGGGCACAGGAACGACGGGCCGAAACCCCAGCCGACTATCGCCGCCCATATCCCAGTCAGAAAGTTGAATGCTGCCGAGGCTCTTGGTGCCAGAGCCAGGCTACTTCACCATCGTCAGCTTGTAATGCCCTGCCTCGATATTCTTGTTGATGTTGTCCTTTACCAGATAGAGCCTGTGGATGGGGCTGCCCGTGTTCGGCGAGAGCGCGTAGTCGTCGCCCACCACGAACTCCTGTACCTTACCGTCCCTGCACGCGTGGGTAAACTTCTTGCCGTGTTTTACCCCCAAGGAGTTCATGTACACATCCTTCGGCGTGGTGCACGTCAGCACAGCCCACTCCTCGTCATCGGGAATCGACTCGAACCCCACACTCGCCTTTAGTGGCTCATCGTACCTCTTATCGTCACAGAAGAGCCTCTTGCAGCCCCTGCACCTCCAAACGTCAACCACCCCCTGAAGGTAGTTGTCGCGGTTCACGTTAACCATCCCCATGAAGACTATCTCGTGCTCGTGTGGCGCAGCCATGACACTAGACGCCCCCCGCATCCGCCCTTTTCTCCATTGCGGCGTCGTATAGGGGAATCAGCTCAAGAATCAGCCTGTCTACCCTCATCCGCCTCTCGCTAATCTCCTTCACCATCGCCTCCCTCCACGTCCTATAGTGGTTCGCTATCCCGAGCCTGGGATGGACTGGGATTATCCTCTTCCCGTCACCGGAGATTATCGCCATCCCCCTCTCCAGGAGCTTCGTTGCCTCCTCCTCCCGGGATGAGGGAATCTGTCCCTCCTGGAGCAGCCTGAGGTACAGCGACGCTTCGCTCCGGGATAGGCCGGCGTCAACGCCGAGCCGTCTGAGGACGCCTTCCTCGTCTCTGAGGCTCTCCTTTTTGCTCAATGTTTGGTGGTCCCTGGCGAGTTCCACAGGAACTCGAAGTAGTCCTTGGCAAAACTGGCCAGCCCATGGTGTGATGCCCATATGGCCAGAGGGAGTCCTCCCTGTTCGCCTCCTCCGAGCAGGAGAACTACTTCGCGCGAGTCTGACACGAGGCCTCCGCCATACATGGTCTTCCTCATCCTGAGCTCCGAGTGTCTGGCCAGTTGGCCGGCCGCCTCCTTCGGAAGGTCAGGAGAAGTGAGGATTAGGCACTTCACCCCCTTCTCCTTGAGCGCCGCGAGTAGCGGCTCAATCCGGTCGGTGAACGGCGCCAGTTGCGCGGGGAGGGCGATGAGCAACTCCGCCCTGCAGTTCAGAAGGAGGTTCTTCACCCTCGAGAGAATCTCATTCGTCCCCCGCATGATCCATATGTCTGGCTTTTCCTGTTCCCCTCTGCTGACGTATATCCCCATGAGCTCTTCCAGCGCGACCTGCTCTCGCTCCTTCCTTTCGGTCTCCTGCCGGGACTTCAGCTCTTCCAGG
>JAKAPN010000172.1:637-3646 GCA_021822995.1 archaeon | reverse complement strand
GATCGCCGGCAGGAGGATCGGAGCCGGGATCGAGGAGATCACCTCCAGGACGGGGGAGGCGAGGTCGTAGAGCTTGAAGTTCAGCGATATCACTATCCCGAGAGGGAGCCCAATCGCGACGCAGATCGCGTAGACGTACCAGACCCTGACGAACGACGTGCCCAGCGCCACGAGGATCCCGCCTTCGGTGGTCAGCACCTGGCCGAGGGAAGGGAGGTTCGACAGAGCGAGGTCCCCGGAGCTGGCCGCAGAGCTGAATAGCAGGAGGCCGAACAGGACCAGGAAGATCAGCACGGCGTACTTCAGCCCCCGCCTGAACCTGGAGATGGTCGAGCTGAACCGGCTCACCCCGACGTCGTGCGACAGCAGGAACAGCTTCGATATAGCCCTGTGGTTGACCCACGAGTAGAACCTGGTGATCGGGTCCCTGTGCGTGTCGCGCGGCTCCTCCATCATCTTGTACTTCTCCGACCAGAGGGCGAACGCCCTCAGGAACAGGTACCTCCAGACGATGACCGCGACGACTATCCCGCCTATCAGCAGCGCGTAGTCGGCGTAGTCGTTGTGCGCGGGGAAGTAGGTCGCCCCTATCCCGATGCCGTACGGGATCGGGATCTGCACGTTCCCCGCTGACGTCCCCACCACTATGATCTCGCTGGCCACCAGGAAGAAGAGCCCCACCGCCCACGAGATCTGCGTGTTGTACGCTATCCTGCTCATCGACGCAGGGATGTACAGGTTCTTGATCCGCTCCCAGGAGCTCGACTTCGACACGTCGAGGAGGTCGAGGTAGTCCTGGGGGATCGCCTTCACCGCTTCGTAGACCCCGAACGCTATGTTCCAGGACATGCTCGTGAAGATCAGCACTATCACCGCTAGGTTGGCGCCGATGGCGTTGGGGATCGCACCGTAGATGCCGAGGATGACCAGCGGGAAGAAGCCCAGGATCGGTATCGACTGGAATATGTCCAGCAGGGGGAGTATCACCGCTTCTGCCTTCCTGTCCCTGGCCGCCCAGATGCCGATGGCTAGGGCGAAGAGGATGCTCAGCCCGAGGGCCAATATCATCCTGATCCAGGATGAGACGATGTCCAGGGCTACCAGCCCGAACTGGAGGGTCACTGGCGAAGACTACGCGCCGCGATGTCTAGCGTATATACAGATTCCCGGGTCAGGCGATGTAAGACGTGCTGGACGAGTCGAACCGATGGACGGTCTGGTACTCCCCCTTGTCCCTGAACACCGACAGCTTCTCCAGCTCGGGGAAGAACTGGTCCAGCGGGCGGACCGCCATCTCGCCGGCCATGTGCTTCCTCCCCAGGTAGCCTTCGGTGATCTGCTTCCCAAGGTCCCTGACCTGGCTGTCGCTCGAGTACCCCAGGCTGTGGAGGTACTCGTGGAGGAGTATCATGAACACGTATGCGTTGCGCTTCGACCTCGACCGCGTCAGCTTCTCGACGATCCTCAGGATGTTCCTGTTCATGACGATGGCGTTGGAGCCCATCTCGTGGTAGGCGCCCACCGAGTTCGGGATGTCGCCGAGGACCAGGGTGAGCCCGGCCCTGTGCATCTTCAGCGACCGCTCGGTCGCCGCCTTCACCATCTCGAAGATGTCGTCGAACCCGTCAGCGTCAGACAGGGCGCGCCTGTTGTCGTAAACGGTCAACGGACGTTAACGCCTGCGCAGGTAATTAAATCGCGCCCTGCTCAGGGCTTCTTCGCGAGCCTCACGCTGAGGACCCCGTTGACGAATGTCGTCCTCGCTGACGACGGGTCGACCGTGCACCCCAGCGGCCTCGCTATCTTGAAGTCGTAAGCTTCCACCACCAGTTTGTCCGCTTGCGCGGCCACCGTGATGTCCCTCCTGCTGTAGCCGGGCGCCAGGAGCAGGAAGCTCACCGAGTCCGCACCTTCCAAAAGCTCCCCGTCGTCCCCTTTCTTTTCCCGGATCCTGTCCAAATCGTCCTGCGCCGCTTTCACCATCTCGTCGAGCGCGTCTTCCAGCGAATCAGGGTCGCTAGCCAAGCTCGTCCGCCTTCCCTTCCATGTCGTAGAGGTCGATCCCCACATCCTCCCAGCGGAACGACCTGACCAGAACTCGGCCTGCTTGAGCCTGGGAAGCCACGTTAACACCTGTGTAATAACTAGCGCGATATATCACCAGCGCGCGAAGCAAATTGACCCAGGGTGCACGGAGAGTTGACAAACCTAGGCTTAAATCCACGTAATAACAACTTGCGCCAGTGCCGGTAGTCTTCCGCGTCCTCCTCGGCAAGACGGGGAACAGCCTGAGGATCACCCTCCCGCGCCCCATCGTCGAGGGATTCAACTGGGAGGACGGCGACGAGATTGTCCTCTACGTTTCAGAAGGCGAAGTCACGATCAAGAAGGGGCGCGGGAAGAAGCAGCTGGAGCACGAGAAAGAAAAAGCATCAGACTAGGCTATCGACTTCCCGCACCGCTCGCAGAAGAGCATCGGCCTGGGGAGCGCGGATCCGCAGGACGGGCAGACTATCCCTCCCTTCTTCACCCTCGGAGGCTGGCCCCTGACGCTCCGTCTCCCGAGCGCCACCGCTATCTCCACCATCGTCACTATCGGGATGAAGATGACCAGGTCGAGGAGCGGCCCGCCGTCCGGGGTGAGGAAGAGCCCCGTTATCACCCAGATCACGAACCAGATGATCACCCTGTTCTTGGAGAATATGTCCGCCTCGAGGACCCTGAGCCGGATGAGCGAGTACACGAACACGGGGCTCGTGAACGATATGCCCGTCGCCCCGATTATCAGGAAGACGATGTAGTAGAACGAAGCCGCGTCGACGTAAGGCGTGGTCCCGGTGGCCACGTAGAACGGGCCGAGGAAGACCAGGAGGTACTTCGCGATCACGAAGTATCCGAAGAGGACCCCGACCACGAAGAGGCCTGTCGCAGAGGCGACGAACGGGTAGACCAGCCCCTTCTCGCGGTCAGTGAGGGCCGGGCCGACGAACCTGTACGTCTCGTAGGCGA
>JAKAPN010000172.1:0-627 GCA_021822995.1 archaeon | reverse complement strand
CCGGCATGTCCAGCGCGACCGAGAGGAGGAGGCTGGCCATGATGTAGATCTCCATGGGCTCTCCGACCCCCATCCCCGAGATGATGCGCCAGCTCTGGGGGAGGAGGTCTGTCACCACAGAGTGCAGGAACGCGGCGATCACCGTCCCCTCCAGGAAGGTCAGGTTGAGGTACTGCCCGGGGTTCTGGAGGGAGGAGAGGGGGTTCACCGGGAAGAGTATGACGACGACGAAGATCACGAGAAAGGTGATCGCTACTACCTTCAGCCTCTTCCGCAGCTCCTCGATGTGCTCGGAGAAGGGGATCCTGCCCGAGAACAAACTAGCAGCGGACCGGACCGGCTGGCTATTTCACGCTATTGGCTCTTCGCCTTGGCCACAATCTCTTGAGAGATCTGCTCTCTCGTCTTCCCTTCCGTCACGATGCCGAGCTGCATCGCGGTCTCCAGTAGTATCTGGTCGGCAGACTTTGGCACCTGGGGGGACGAGGTGGCGGCCGTCGCCGACGCCTGGAACTCCTTCGTCGCCTTGTCGAACTCTCCCTTCGCCCTGCCGAGCCCCTTTGCGAGCTCGGGGATCTTCTGAGGGCCCCAGAGGAAGATGACTACGACTATGACCCCGATTATGAT
>JAKAPN010000171.1 GCA_021822995.1 archaeon | reverse complement strand
CCGCAGGCGTGCAAGGTGAGACCCGATGTTGCTCGAGTCGGACATGCTCATAGCGTATCTCAAGAAGGACGACTGGCTGAAACCGACGGCAGAGCGGGTAATCGGTGCGGTCGAAGCCGGGAAGCTGGGGGAGGTCGCCTGCTCTGCGGCCACTCTCCACGAGATGTATTACGTGTTCTCGGAGCACGCGCCCATACACACGATCTTGGCTGACTTCGCCCGCATAACCACCATGAAGAACCTGAAGCTCCTGAACCCGGACGCCGAGACATATCTCTCCGCCCTGCACCTGGCCGAGACCTACAAGATCTCCTCGGTCTTCGACGCGCTCTACGCGGCGACCGCGCTTTCACCCTCGGTCCCCGACCACACCGTCATCTCCACCGACGCGGTCTTCGAGAAGGTCCCGGGCCTCAGGCGGCAGGCGCCTGAGGACCTGCGGTTCCCGTAGGGGCTGAGAAGCTGCAAGCAGCGATACTCGCCGGCGGGCTGGGGACGAGGCTCAGGCCGCTCACCGACAAGATGCCCAAAGCCATGGCGCCGGTCAACGGGAGGCCCTTCCTCGAGTACGAGCTGGAGCTGCTGGCGAGCCACGGGGTGGACGACATCGTGCTGTGCGTGGGGTACAAGGGGGAGATGATACGGGACCACTTCGGGGACGGGTCGGGGTTCGATGTCCGCATCAGGTACTCGTCCGAGGGGGACAGGCTGCTTGGGCCCATCGGGGCGCTGAAGATGGCGGAGCGGATGCTCAGGGAGAGGTTCTTCGTGACCTACGGTGACGCCTATCTCAGGCTCGACTACCGGGGGATGATGGACGCCCTGCTGGGTCAGGAGGAGCTGGCGCTGATGTCCGTTTACAGGAACGCGGGGAGTTTCGGGAGGAGCGACGTCGTGGTGAAGGACGGGTTCGTGACCGCCTACGACAAAGTGAAGAGCGCTGAGGGGATGGAGTGGATCAACTTCGGGGTCACGGCCATGAAGAGAGAGGCGCTCTCGTACGTCGAGAGTGGGAGGGTGTGCGACGAACCGACTTTCTATTCGGAGCTCATCGGAAAGAGGCAACTCAGGGCCTTTGAAATCTCGGAGAGGTTCTACGAGATAGGGTCGGAGCGAAGCCTCGCGGAGTTCGGTTCATTCATATCGAAATTAGGACGGACGGAGGCGCAGAAGATGGATGAAGAGGTTGCCCGGCCGAGAAATCAGCAGGCGAGCATGTCTAGGGTGAACTAGTTGAAGGCACTCGTTACGGGAGGGGCGGGCTTCATCGGGAGCCACGTGGTCGACAGGCTGCTGGAGGAGGGGTATGAGGTCACGGCGGTGGACAACCTGAGCGAGGGGCACCTGGAAAACGTCGCCCACCTGAAGGGGGACAAGAGGTTCAGGTTCGTGAAACTGGACCTGAAAGACGCGAAGGCGACGGAGAAAGCGGTGGCGGGGAACGATGTGATATTCCACATGGCCGCGCAGGCGAACATACGGAAGAGCATCGTCGACCACAGGGGGGACCTTGACAACAACCTGATACCGATGATCAGCCTGCTCGACGGGATGATCAAGCACAAGGTGAACGATATGATCTTCGCCTCCTCGTCGGCGGTTTACGGCGAGGCGCCGGTGGTCCCCACCCCGGAAGACTATCTATCCAAGCAGACATCGTTGTACGGGGCCTCGAAGCTCGCCGCGGAAGCGTGGAGCAATGCCTACTCCCAGTTCTCCCCAATCAGGGTCTGGTCGTTCAGGTTCGCCAACGTCGTCGGAGAGAGGTGCAGGAGGGGCGTCATCTGGGACTTCGTCCACAAGCTGCAGAAGAACCCGAAGGAACTGGAGATACTGGGGAACGGGAAGCAGAGCAAGGAGTACCTTTACGTGAAGGACTGCGTCGAGGGGATGATGGTCGGGTGGCAGAAGACCACGGGGCCGGTGGAGGCGTTTAACTTGGGGCAACCTAGGCAGACGCTGGTGGATGAGGTGGCGGACATAGTGGTGCAAGAGATGAGGCTTGACCGGGTCCTGCGGAAGTACACAGGGGGCGAACATGGATGGATAGGTGATAACAAACTTGTCGAATTGTCACTCGAGAAGATGAAGAAGATCGGATGGGTGCCCGGTGTCTCCTCGCATGAAGCCATTTCCAAGACTGCAAGATGGATTTTGTCCAATAGTTGATGCTGTTGTCAACACTTTTAACCAGAGCAGGAGGCGTCACCTGCTAAGATGACCCAGATCTTCTTGGACACCGCCTCAGCTGAGGAGATACGCGAGTTCCTATCATGGGGGATCGGCGACGGAGTTACCACGAATCAGAAAATTTTCCTCTCCGAGGGGAAGGTCGACTTCAAGCAGCGAGTTCTCGAGATATGCAACATGAAGAAGGAGTGGCCCGTGAGCGTTGAGACGACGACGAAGGGGTTCGACGAATTAGTGGCCGAGGCGCAGATGTACTCGAAGTGGCACAAGAACGTGGTGGTGAAAGTGGCCATGGACAAGGACGGGGTCGGGTTGAGGGTTGTCAAGCGGCTACACGACGAGGGGATACGGACGAACATGACCGTCATGATGACGCTGGGCCAGCTGTTCCTCGCGGCGAAGGCTGGGGCGTCCTATGTCAGCCTCTTCTACAACAGGGCGAGGGACGCCGGCCTCGACCCAGTCAAGACCATCCGCGAGGTGACGCCCTACCTGCGGAAGCGCCAGGAGAGCAAGTTGATATGCGGGAGCATCAGGAAACCTGAAGACGTAGAGGAGATTGTCGCAGCCGGGGCCGACATTGCGACCATCACTCCCAAGGTTCTTCGCCAAATGGTCTTCCACCCCAGGACGGAGGAGACAATCAAGGAGTTCGACGACGCATGGAAAGACTTCGCAGCGAAGAACAACTTGGTCCTTCCTGCGAGCACCAAGTAGTTTCTCTGTCTCCTTTCGGCTCTCCAGAAACATACGGTTTCCACGGGTCATCTTGGCCATCTTCCTTGACAACGGGATACTCAAGCGCTCTGTGAAACTGCCGACATCTACCACCTGGGCGCGTCCGCCGTCGCCTTCCACGCGATCAAAAGGAAGTGGGGAGCCCCTGCCTCAGCAGCTACGTCATGGTCAAGACGGCTCTGCTCCCCTGTTCGCGGCTATGCTGGGAATCCGCCCGCGCCTTTCCCTCCACGCCGCGCGGAAGCAAGGTTTCAGGGGTTGACCGTGGATGAATACCCACGGAAAGGCTGTGGAGAAGTTCGCGGCTGGCGGGCGCGGGTTCAGTCTGCCCGCTACGACGTCTCTGCCGCTCATGGATGCCCTTGGCGTGGAGACCTCCTCGACCTTCGACCGCAGGAGCTTCGGAAGTCTCTCGCAAAGAGTGTCGGGTGTGGGGTACTCAAAAGGGCCTGCGGATGACGAAAGAGACAAAGCGGCCTTGTCCGAGAAGGGTGGGGCTGAGAAGCGTTGAACTTTGGCAAGTCCTGGGGCGATTGTCGTCCCGATGCGAAGGCTATCATCCTTGCATCGTCGTCGATTCCAAGGGCTACAGGGACATTCGTGTGGCGTCCATCCTCCGGACCCGACATCGGTCCTGCGCTGCAGATCAGAAGGAGTTTATCCTGGGCGACGCCCCCTGATCGGCTTCGTCGGTTCCGAAGTGTAGTGTGGCACCGTCGTCCTCGG
>JAKAPN010000170.1 GCA_021822995.1 archaeon | reverse complement strand
GGAGCTGCTCCTCATCGCCATAACCGTGGTGATAGGGAGCACGTTCTTCTTCGTCGGGACGCAGTCGATCGGCGGGTACGCCAACGGGTTCTCCCTCCTCTTCGGCAAGAGCGCCAACGCGGCCCAGGAGATCTACATCGTCGAGTACGCCCAGTTCAGCCCGACCCCGACTGTGACTTTGACCATCAGGAACGTCGGGTACATCGAGGTGCAGCTGGCGTCGGTGAACCTCTTCAACGCGTCCGACGTCGCGTCGGGCAAGCCCACGTCGGGGACGTACACCGTGACCACCGCCCCGGCGATCACAGTGGTCGCGTCCACGGCGAGCCCGTACTGCTCGACCTCGGGGAGCATGATAGTGATACCGGTCGGCTCCTTCTGCACCGTGAGCGTCCCGTTCAACTGGTCCACCGGGGCCACCTACAACGTCGTCATCAGCACTGAGAGAGGCAACAGCCAGGTTGTACAAGAAGTGGCATAGGGCCCGGAAGCGGAAGGGGCTCTCCGAGATGATCGGGGCCCTGTTCATCCTTGTCCTCCTCGTGGTCTCTTTCTCGTTCGCCCTCCTGATGTTCGACTCGTTCACCGGGTACCAGAACGCGGTCAACACCCGCGCCCAGTACAATTCGCAGCTGGCCAGGGAGCAGATCGGGTTCACCTCGACGATATTCGGCGCCTCCGCAGCCTACAACTTCCAGGGGTCCGGGACACTCACTTCGGCCGCCGGGGGGAACCTCTACCCGGTCGCGAACATGAACTTCACCTCGGGGGCCACCGGTTGGGTGTTCACCAGGAACTACCCCTCCCCCGGGGGGCTAATGGTGGGTGAGTTCGACCCCGTGAAGTTCGTCGGGTCGAAGTCGGGGCCCGGGGACGTGTTCGTCGACTACCAGGCGCCCGGCGGCATCAAGGTCAGCGCAGTCGGTAACTGGACGTACCAGTTCACCCTCAGCTCGGCCGAGATATCCGCGCTTTCGAGCGGGACGAGCACGCTCAAGCTCTCCCTGGGGGAGAACCTCGTGAACCCAGGCTCATCGTCGGCGACCACGACCGTGAGCTACATCCTCCAGGACGCTGAGCACCCGAAGTCGAAGGTCATCACGTTCCCCGTGACCCTCCCGGCCAGCGGGTGGTCGCTGCAGACCTACACCCCGGCCCTGGCGACGCAGCAGGCGTTCTTCTCGTCGAGCTCGGGGGTCTACAACCTGATCATCAGGACCTTCATCTCGATCGGGAGTGCTTCCAGCACTCCTTCTGAGGAGACGCTGTACTTCGACGACGCAGGCGCCGTCCTCTCGCTGACCGGCTTCAGCTCGGCCGCCATCTGCCCCTACTTCGCAGTGGCGCCCCTGGCGGCGAACCTGACCCAGGACGTGTCGCTGAGCCTGACGTCGTCCTACACCCAGGGGGTGACGCAGACGGTCTACCTGTACTCCTTCGAGTCCGGGGTCTTCGTGCCGGTGGGCTCCGCTTCGGTAGGGAGTTCGGCGTTCACGAACCTGATCGACGTCAGCGGGCTGGCCGGGGGCATCAGCGACCCCCAGCGGTTCATCCAGACCACGAGCGCGACCGTGACCCCACCAGGGTGCTCCAGCATCGCCACGTCCGACGGGTACGTGATAGCGAAGGTCTACTCGGTCGCGTCGGCGGCGAGCTTCTCCGGGTCGCTCAGCTCCGGGGTCCTGACCGACTTCTACACGGACACGGGCCACGTCTCCTTCACGGTGACCAACACCGGGTCCTCGGCCGTGCACCTGGTCAGCTTCTGGATCACGGGCTCGACCGGACCGACGCAGTTCGCCTCCACCCTTTCCGGGGGCTCCTTCTTCGGCGAGTGGGTCGCGCCGGGCCAGACCGTTTCGGCGACTCTGGCCTACGCCTGGTCTCCGGGGGACTACACGATCGAGCTGGTCTCGTCCCTGGGGGGCGTGTTCACTGAAGCGGTCACCGCCTCATGATGCGCGAAGTGAAGAAGTTCTTCGCTTGCCTTATAATCGCCAAGTGGGGTGTTTGAGCCAATGAAAATTCCGCAGAAGAAGGCGGTTTCGCCAATCATCGCAACACTCCTACTCATAGCCATAGCAGTCGCAGCCGGCATCATCGTCTACGTCTTCGTAGGGAGCCTTTCGGGGAGCCTTACGAAATCTGGCGGCAACCAGGTAACCGAGCAGCTAAGTCTCAATGCGTACAACTTCCCGCTTCCGGAAACAAACTCAAATAATCTGACATTATTCATCCAGAACACTGGAACGGGCACGGTAACTCTTGCTTCGTTGTTCTATGATGGCACTCAGATTCCACTCGCTAGTGGGACTCACTGGCTTTCGTCTTCTTGTCCTAGGCTAACGGTGGCCAACCAGCTCACAACGGGAAGTACATGCTCAATCTCCATCCTGCCTGCGTCAACGCCGTCCGCAGGCACCTCACACACAGTCAAAGTCATCACGGTCGATGGTGGAACATTTTCCTTCAACGTCGTTGCAGGGAGCTCGGGTTAGAAGATGAAGCTCTCCCAAAGGCGTGCAGTGAGCCCGATCATTGCTACGCTCCTCCTAATCGCGATAGCAGTCGCATCAGGCATTATCGTCTACGTATTCACAGGCAGCTTGGCTGGGAGCCTCACGAAAAGCGGCGGTTCTCAGGTAACCCAACAGATACAGCTGCTCGCGTACAACTTCAACACTCCTGCGGGAGGCGAAGCCTTTTCGGTTTACATCAAGAACACAGGCACAGGTACCGTTGCTCTCAGCCAGGTGTATGTTGACGGAGTTGTACTCGCTAACGCTTCTATAATAAGTCCATATACATATGCTGCGCCTTCGGCCCTCTGGTTGAAATCTACCGTAACTCCGACTTTCGGCACCACTTCGGTCACTCTGTCCGCAACCACTGGAAAAGGGATCTACGCTGCCGGTGACAGCGGCCTGTTGGTGTTGTCTTCCTCAACGGCGTGGGGTGCTGGATCTCACTTGGTGAAGATTGTGACAACTTCGGGCGGCATATTCAGTTACAGTGTTGTCGTGGGTCAGACTGGTTAACTCCAGAAGAACCGAATGAACGCTGGTTGGGTTTGGTTGCGAGGAGGCTCGCAAGTCCCGAGCCCACGAAGTCAATCAGAAATGCGACTTGGCTGACTGTTGGCCATGCTCATGCTGGTTACATAGTGTTCCTGCGACATCGCAAATATCATGATACATCGGATGCCAAAACCGCAGCGCATATATAGGAGAAATAAAGGCACTTCCTCCATATCCTTGGCCTACGAAGGCCAGCGCGCAGATACTGAGCAGTCTGCTCCTGGAATCAAGTTAACCAACCTCGGTCTGGTCGGCCTCGACTACGTCCTCGGAGGCGGCCTCCCCGAGAACTCCGCCTACCTGCTTATGGGTGGGTCCGGGACCCACTATGTGACCTTCGCCAACCAGGCGATCTACAACCACCTGTCACAGGGAGGGAAGGCGGTCTACTATGCCCCCGAGACTCCCCTCAACGACGCCATCGAGGACCTTGCGCTCTACCACTGGAACGTCAGGGGGTACCTGGACGACAAGGCCCTGGTCTACTCGAGGCCGATGCCCCCCCAGCTGCAGTCGCTGTCCGACCTGATGCAGGACAACCCCATGGAAGAGGTGATCAAGCTCGGCTCTTCGCTGGCGGGGCTTACCAAGGAC
>JAKAPN010000169.1 GCA_021822995.1 archaeon | reverse complement strand
ACGCTGGGTCGAGGGCCGAAGCCGGTTCATCCATCAGGATGACGTCAGGCTTGACTGCGAGCGCGCGGGCGATGCAGAGCCGCTGCTGCTGGCCGCCGGAAAGCTCGAGCGCGCTCTTGTTCAGCCGCGAGTTGACCTCCTCCCATAGGGCTGCCTTCTCAAGGCTGTCTCGGACCAGTTGGTCGAGCTCCGACTTGGAACTCGTCAGCTTGTGGATCCTCGGACCGAAGGCGACGTTGTCGTATATCGAGATGGGGAACGGATTCGGCTTCTGGAACACCATTCCGACTTTTGTGCGAAGCAATATGGGATCCACGCTCCTGGAGTAGACGTCCACGCCGTCGAGGAGGACTTGGCCGGTCACCCTGAAGCTGGACACTCCGTCGTTCATCCTGTTTATCGTGCGGAGAAGTGTCGATTTTCCGCAACCCGACGGCCCCATGAAAACGGTGACCCGGTTGCGTGCGATGGAGAGCGAGATTTCGTTTAGCACCTTCTGGGCGCCATAGAACGCGCTCAGCCCCACCAGCCTGATCAGGCCTCCTTGGTCTGTGTAGGGGTCAGATTTCTGCCTGGTTCGGGACGCCTCTTGCCCAGGGGCGTCCATCTCCCCGCCAGCCGCTGGGTGCAGGACGTGGTTTGCCTCGTTCATCATCTATACCTTCGACATCCTCCCGAGCACCACCCTTGCAACTACGTTGATGGTAAATATTGTTGCAATCAGCAGGAAGGACGACAGATATGCCAGGTCGTGGGCGCTGCTCGACGGCAGCAGGGAATAGACATACACCACGTATGTGAGATATCCCACGGGGTTGTGGACCAGGCTCGAAGTCGGGAGATAGTTGGAGAAAGAGGCCGTGAAGAGCAGCGGGGCGGTCTCGCTCAGGGCTATGCTCACTGAAAGGAGTATCCCTGTCAGGATTCCCGGCATCGCGAATCTGAGCGTGAGCCTGTTTATCGTCGTGCTCTTCGTGCTGCCGAGTGCCTTCGCGCCGTCCCTAATGTCGTTGGGGACCTTGCGCAGCGCAAGCTCGGTAGTCCGGAACACGTAGGGGAACATCAGGATTGAGAGGGTCAGTGCGCCCGCCAGCGCGGAGTATCCCCAACCGAAGTACAGGACGAAGACCAGGTACCCGGCGAACCCGACTACCACTGAGGAGTTGCCGGCCATGACGTCAGAGGCGAACCTGAGCGCTTCTGACAGCCTGTTGTTGTTCGAGAACTCGGCCATGTAGATCCCGCCTACGAGCCCCAGAGGGACGGTAATCAGAGTCGCCAGCCCGACCAGGAGCCCGGTACCGGCTATGGCGTTGGCGATGCCACCCCCCACGAAATCGACGCCGGTGCCGACGGTGATCGTAGTGAGCTTCTCCCAGGAGATCACTTCAAGCCCCCTCAAGGCGAACATGTAGACTATGTCCGCCAGCGGTACCATGACCACTGAGATGCTGACGACGGCAGCAGCTGTCATAACGTAGTTCAGGATTCTCCTGCGTCGGTAGTTCGCCGGAGGGGCTGCTCCCCAGTGCGCAGTGCGGCCTGCCCGGGAGCCTGATCCCCCCGCCTGTGCGCCGTCAGCCGAATCTCTTACGCCCATTTTTCTCACTATACCTGGACTAGGTGCTCTGCGCTAGAGATGAAGCCATGCCGCATAAGCAGGCGCGCGACAACGTTTACCGCTGTGGTGATAACGAACAATACCAGCGCCAGCTCGACAAGGGCGCTGACTTCCATTCCAGAAGGGTCGGTGAAAGCGCTGTCGAAGCTCACGGCCATGAAGGCTGAAAGGGTGTTAATCGGGTAGTAGATGCTCCCTGGTAGGATGTTCAACGCTGACTGCGACACCATGACTACAGCCATGGTCTCGCCCAGTGCCCTTCCAAGCCCGAGGACCAGAGACCCGATAATCGCCGTCTTCGCGTAGGGCAACACTATCTTCCGCGTCACCTCCCAGTTCGTCATCCCGAGCGCCATCCCTGCCTCCTTCAACTCGACCGGAGTCTGCGTCATGGCGTCTCTGCTGATCGCCGCTATTATCGGGACTATCATCAAGGATAGGATGACCCCCGAGGCCAGGAGTCCGTAGCCGTAGACTGGGCCCCCGAATCCAGGGATGAACCCCAGATACTGGGCCAGGGCTGGCTCGATGACGTTTACCAGCAGAGGGCCGAGGACAATCATCCCCCAGAAGCCGAACACGATGCTCGGGATTCCGGCGAGGAGTTCAACGAAGAAGGACAGGGATTTCGAAAGGCGCTTTGGGGCGAGGGTAGCGAGGAACACCGCCACGCCGATGCTTAGAGGGGCCCCGATCAGCAGAGCGAGCGCTGACGATATCAGGGTGCCCGAGACAAAGACAAGCATTCCGTACGAAGCGCCTGACATGGCCGGAAAGCCATTGATGTTCACCAGTTCTGTAGAGATACCCGGATTCCACGTCACGCTGCTGAAGAACTTCGACCCGTTCACTACGATAGACGGATAGCTGAACACCGCCAGCACAACAAGAATAAGAAAAAGGAAAAGGAGCGCGCTGCTTCCCAGCAGTGCGGAGGCGGTGCCGTAGACCCTATCCGATTTCCTCCTCGCGCCATTTTCTGACTTCATTCGCGGGCCTATTCTAGGCCTATGGGCCTATCTGCGCGACCTGTGCGTAGCTGAGAGATGCGATTGAGCTTGGCAGGGGCACGAAACCCACCTTGTTCAGGTAGGAGGCAGCGTTGCCGTGTTCCGGCATAACGCACCAGTTCAGGAACGTTCTGACGACAAGCGCCGTGTTGGCGTCAGCCTGAGTCTTTGATACGATGGCGTATTCGTAGTTGATTATGGGGTACGAGTTTGCTCCCGGCGCGTAGACCAACGAAATGGCCTCGTTTGGCGGGGTCGCAGTGACCATCTGGGAAGCTGCTGCCTGGATGTTAGCCTGTGTGATGTCTACGAAGTTGCCTGCCCTGTTCTGAAGGTAGGCATATCCGAGACCTGCAGCTTCGGTGTTTGACTGGAAGCTGATGCCGATGTAAGCTATGCAGTATGGAGTCTGTGCACATCCTTGGACCATCCCTCCGTTGCCGTTGTAGGCCGCTGCGGTGGGGATGCCTGGGAAGGACACTGAAGTGGCGAAGCCGACATGTTTCGCCCACCAGGGTGAGGTGTCAGAGAGGTAGGTCGTGAAGATGAATGTGTCGCCGCTCCCGTCTGACCTATGGATTGGATGGATGATCTGGTGAGGCAGGGTAACGCCCGGGTTGATGGCGGCTATCGCCGGGTCGTTCCAGTAGCTGATGGTCCCGTTGTATATGGACGAGAGAATTCCCCCCGTCATGTTGAGATGGGTCGAAGCCGACAGTCCTGGGATGTTGTAGTTGATCATCTGTGCAGATATCGCGAGCGGTATGTCGAGGAGGTTCGGGTACTGGCTCATCTGAGCGGGCAGAAGATAAGCGTCAGATGCGCCTATCTCGACGGTTCCTTTCGCCGCACTTGAGATGCCAATGCCGCTCCCGGTGCCTGCTGTGTTGATTTGGATGTTCGAGTATGTGGAGTTGAAACCCGGCACCCAGTAGTTGAAGAGCGGGTAGAGCAGGGTCGAACCTGTCTCTGAAATGGTCGCAGCTGGCAAGGAGGCCGGTAGTGATGGTTCGACGCCGCTGCTGGTGGTTGTTCCAGCGTAGACGGTGGTCGTCGAATA
>JAKAPN010000168.1 GCA_021822995.1 archaeon | reverse complement strand
GGATGGGTCCTTGGCGAGCTTCGCGTAGGTCAGCAACAGAGAGGTATGGGTGAAAGGCTAGATGAACTGATGGGAAAAAAGAGATTGGCAGGCTGGTAAAATGAATTACGCAAAAGGTCTAATAATAATACGTCGAGTTGTCTATTCCCACGGACCACAGCGTCCCGTTGACGAGTCCTTCTTCCGTGACCTGGACGACCCCCGTCCTTGTTACCGTGGCTGTCACCAGCGTTATCACGCCGGGGCCGTTGATGCTCGCCGTGGCGGCCTGGGTTGTGGCATTGTTTATTTCTATCGAGCCGCTGCTGTTCCACCGCTCGAACCGCAGGCTGGGTGGGATGTAAGGCCCAAGATGCAACGTGGAATTCGCGGCGAACCAGCCCGAAGAGTACCATATTACGCCGGAGCAATCTCCCGCGCACTCGAAGCTGACAAAGTACTGCGGCCGGAATGCCATGCGGACCGCGGTCACGGACGACGACAGCGCCACGCTGACGCTTTGGTTCAACGCCACGTATCTCGTTCCGTTGCCAGGCTGCAACGACCGGACGTACACAGTCGCCAATGACATGTTCTGCGGAAAGTCGAATATCATCGTTCCGTTTGTGGTCGACCCGGTTTCGTTGTTGACCGCGACCGACCACGTATAGCCCTGAGGAATTCCGGCTTCGGACACAATCAGCGTCTTCTGGCTTGTGCCCTGGAATACCGCAACAAGGCTACCGAAACCGTTCACCGTCAACGTCGTACCATTCGAGTATGAATCGGCGACGGAAAGGGCAGGACTGCTCGACAGCCATTCCACGAACCTGTACCCCTGTGACGGCACGGCGGCTATGTCCACCGATGCTCCGCCCCCATACCAAGAACTGTTTGCCGAAACCACCCCAGAGCCGTTGACGGAGAAGGATACGTAATACTCCGGCCTGAAGTCTATCTGGACGGTCGTGTTTGACGACGCCGTGAAGGAGAAGTTCTGTTGCACAGGGATATATCGCGTATGGTTGCCCACCATCACGTCAGGCACATAGGCAAAGACGGATGAGCTTCCGTTGAAGGAGAACGTTATCAGGCTTGAAGAGCTGTTCGTTGCTTGGCCATCGAGGACTACCTGCCATGCGGTGTTCGCGGACAGGCCCACCTCTTCAAAGGTCACGCCGACGCTTTCATTCCGGAGGTTGGCAACCACCGAGCCGTACCCGCCAACATACAATGTAGTCGAAGCCGAATATGAGTCGCTTACGGTCAGATTGCCGGTGGTTGTCCAGCCCGCGAAGACAGATCCGTTGGAGGGGTAGGCCGTTATGGACACCGAGGAGCCGGACGAAAACCAGGCGCTCCCCGGCGACACAGAACCAGCGCCGCTGACGGAGAACCCGACATAATACTGTGGAGGGTACGAGACGTAGACATAGTTGCTGGAATAGGAGAGATACGCGGAACCTGAAGCCTGCGATGCCACGTAGCGCGTTGCATTTCCGGCATAGACGGGGGAAGAGACGCTCCAGTCATACGAAGAGTACTGTGACAGGTTGGTGAACGTTATCGTTGAACCCGAAGAGGACTGCGTCCCATAGCCGGACAGGGTGACGCTCCACTGGTAGCCTGGAAGGCCGCTCTGCTCAAAAGTAAGGCTGGCAGGAGCGGAGCCGTTCTGAGCGAAAGCGGAGAAACTCCCGGAGCCGCTGTTCACGGCCCGACGGGGCAGCTGGGAAGGCAAAACAGGAGGAGTCAGCAAAGTAAGGATAATCAACACTAACAACAACCTTCTGCCACTGGCCATCTTCGCACCTTTCAATTGGACCTTCCGCATATAACAATTATGAACCAGAGATTCATGCCCATGGTCTGTCGATTGCCTGGAATGCGGAGCGATGCCGACGAATGAGCGGAATGCGGTATCCTTCAATTAGGCCATGGCGCATCCCGAATCTTCCATTTCTTCTAGCTTCCTGGTCGAAGAGCAGGACAATAGCGAAACGATGCACTCCTAGAGATTCGGCTTGTGCAAGCTATACGGGCACACCTGGTTATACTCGCACGGTTTGCACTTCGACGCGTTCCTTGTGGGGATCGGCTCCCTGGCTTTCAGCCAATAACCTTGGGCCCACATGACCGCTTTCTCCGGCTCCGACGCGCTGTATGGAAAGACGAAAAACTTCATCTGGAGCCTGGACTCGAGCTCTTTTGTGTGCTGCTTCTCCAACGCCAACCTCACCAAATCCAACATGACCTTCTTTTGCCCAGGACCCATGTCTCCCTTCTGCCTCATCCGAATCAACACCAGGTTAAGTTCAGAACAATCAAATCCCATCCTATCAAGCAGAAGCCCATATATCCTGACCTGGATCAGCTGATCGTCCCACAACTTCGTGTGGTCCCCCCGAGTGGTCTTGAGTTCAATCAGCCACTTTGGTATGCCCTTCTCGAACACCACCGCGTCTGGCTCCCCTATTACCCTGAGTTTTCCAACCTCGCCGTATAGTCTGAACGCTGCGGCCAAGTGAGGTGCCTTCTCGATGCGCTTGACCAGATCTTCGCGCTTCACCGGCTCCATGGCAAAGATCTCCGCGTGCAGGTCGGTGCCTGTTTCCTTCACCTCGGTAGGTATCTTCCCAACGGTGTATTCCTGTTCGACTTTCGCCTCGCAATAATATTGCTGGGCTATGCTTGAAACGCCCACAAACGAGAGCTCATGACGATAGATAGGGTCACGGATTAGGCGGTCTTTGAGCATCGCCTTCTTCCAATCCTTCTTCATTGCAATCAACTTGTGGATTTTTCAGTCACGACGCTCTGCCTGGAGCTTCTGCAAGAGCTGATGCTCGCATACTACGTCTCCGACGGCGTATTGATAGAACAGGGTCTCTTTCGCCCCGTCCATCCGAACGAACTCCAGATACGAATCATATATCGCCCGCCCACCGGCTATCTTGGCAAGTTCACGATCCATAGAGAAGTCGTAGGACCATCCCTTCTCTGCCACCAGTCGTCGAGCAGCGGTGTCCGCGAGGGTTAACACTTCCGGCCTCTTCTTGAACGATTCCGCCCTCCCGTTCATCAGGCGCTTGTGCTCGGCTACGACGCCGTATTCTTTGCACACGTCTTCTGCTTTCGTGCCGTTCAACGATGGGTTGAGATAAAGGTCGCCTCCTCCGGTGTTGTGGCCAACATCAAAAAGGGGGTGAATAGGCCCCGGTGAAAGACAATGGCTTCGGACAGATAGACCTTAAGGAGCTGATCGAGCGTGAGCGCATCAGGACAGCCGAAAACCTCAGGACAAGGATAGAACAGATTCAGGATCGAGTGGTGAACCGTTGTAGCCGAGCAATCAAGTCTTGATTATAGGCGGGAGGCGTTCGGAAAGAAGAAGGCGTCCTGACAGAACGACCAAGGCCCAGCTCACGCTAGGCCTTGATAAATAAAAAATATCGGTTAATCTCTACTCCTAGTTTACTTCTTCCGGACGAGTATGACTATTTCGAGGACGAGGACTATGGCTGCGAGCAGTACTGCGACGAGCAAGTAGGTGGTTGCGTTACCCAGCGAACTTGCCACGCCAGCTATGCCCGTAGTCTGTGTCTGGACTGAGCCGAGCGTACTCTGGACTGTGTCGACCTTGCTGCTGAGCGCGGAGATGGCACTGTTGACCGAGCTGAAGCCCGTGCTGACCTGCGAACTCAGTGAGCTCACAGAGCTGG
>JAKAPN010000167.1 GCA_021822995.1 archaeon | reverse complement strand
ACTACAAGGCAGACCCGCTGGAGGGCGCACCACAGGCGAGAGGGATCGTCCTCGAAAAGGTCGGGATCGAGTCGAAGCAGCCCAACTCCGCCATCAGGAAGTGCGTCAGGTGTCAGATAGTCAAGAACGGCAAGCAGGTCACCGCGTTCCTCCCCGGTGACGGTGCGCTCAACTTCGTGGACGAGCACGACGAAGTGATACTGCAGGGGATAGGAGGGTCGATGAAGCGAGCCATGGGCGACATCCCAGGGGTCCGCTGGACAGTGTTCAAGGTGAACGGCGTCTCGCTCAACGAGCTCGTATACGGGCGGAAGGAGAAGCCGAGGAGATAGCCATGAGCAAGCAGTCGCTCGAGTACCCGCCGCTGAAGCTCTGGGAGAAGTGGGATTTGACCGGAGTCAAGGTGGACGACCCCGGGCTCCTGAACGTAATCAGCGTGAGGCCGATCCTGATTCCGCACTCCGGAGGGAGGCACGAGCACAAGAAGTTCGGGAAGACCAGGGTGAACATAGTGGAGAGGCTCGTCAACGAGATGATGCACTTCGGGAAGAAGTACGCGAAGAACACGGGAAGGATGGGAGGGAAGAAGCAAAAATCGATGAGCATTGTGAAGACCGCTTTCTCGATAATCGAGCTGAGGACCGGGCAGAACCCAGTCCAGCAACTTGTGAAGGCGATCGAGAACGCATCCCCCAACGAGGACACGACGAGGCTCAGCTACGGTGGGGTCGTCTACCACCAGTCGGTCGACATCTCGCCGGTCAGGCGGGTCGACATCGCGCTCAGGTTCATCTCAGAGGGGGTCAGGGAGTCCGCCTTCAACTCCTCCAAGACGGTGGAAGAGGTGCTGGCCGACGAGCTCATCCAGGCTGCCGGCGGCGACGCGAGCAGCTACGCGGTGAAGAAGAAGAACGAGCAGGAACGCGTCGCGATGGCCTCGAGATAAGATACAGCGCCTTCGATTCTGACTTCGCTTCGAACCGGTTCTAGCTTTTCTTCCAGACGGCCGCGTCTTTGTCGTCTTCCTTCCTCAGGGCCTGGCCTCTCAGCTCGTTCTCGGTCTCAGGGGGCTCGGTTATCATCCCCGCGGGGTTCGAGAGGAACGACCTCGCCAGCTGGAGGACCTGGGGCGCCCTGAACTTCTGCAGCCTGTGCGACATCCGGAAGTCGTAGCGCGGGTCTCTCGCGACCGCGCCAAGTATCTCCAGGCGCGACGTCCCTATGGCGTCCCGTAAGAGGTACCCTGCCTTCATCTGGGTGACCATGTCGTCTTCGGCGTAGATGACCAGGGTCGGCCTCCTCAGCTTCTGCAGCCTGGGGAGCTGCTCCGTGTCATAAGAGCTTGCGATTAGTACCATCGAGCTCACGCTCTCGGGCCATTCGAGCGCAAACTCGATCGCCACCTGGCCGCCCCACCCTCCTCCGATGAGCGAAAGAGAGCTCAGGCCAAGCTTCTCTGTGAAGTCGCGCAGCATCCGCGCCTGCCCCTTGTGGTCGGGGGTCTCTGATGGCTTTGACGTCCCCCCGTATCCGAGCAGGTCAGGAAGGATTAGCTTCCGGGAATCTCCGAGCGCGAGCAGGGGCTCCCATACCTTCCAGCTCTCGCCCGGCTCGCTCCCGTGGAGCAAGAGGACCGGCTCGCCGTTCCCCGCTGTTGCATAGTTCACCTTGAACTCCCCGACGGCAATCTCTTTCTCGGTCGGTTCCAACTTTGACATGCCCCGCCGCTCGCCTTTTCAAGCCTTTTCCTTCAGGCCGGCTATCTCACGAAAGACGCCCTGAACGCGTCCCTGTTGGCTGCGCCCGCCTCAGAGGCGGTCAGGATCCCGTTCTTGATCAGGAAGCGGATCTCCCCGCGGAGGTTTGTCCGGAGCATCTCCGGTCCGTCGGTGTTGATAGTGTACCTGGTCCCTGACTCCTTCAGCTTCCCGAAGATCCTCTTCAGCTCGGGGATCCCCTTCACCACCCCCGTGTTCAGGTTGGACGTCGGGCAGACTTCGAGGACCGCGCCGCTCTTCTCGAGGGCTTCCATCGTCTTCTGGTCCTCCGTGGCGCGCACCCCATGGCCGATGCGGTCGGGCTCGAGGTGTCTGAGGACCTCGAGCACGGAATCGTGCCCCTCGTCCTCGCCGGCGTGTACAGTCAGCCCCAGCCCCTCCTTCCTTGCGCGCCTGTAGATCGCGGAGTAGCTGGAGTATCTGAACCCGCTCTTCGCGGGTCCAGCCATGTCTATGCCGACCACCCCCCTGTTGGAGAAGTGCACCGCCTTCTCGAGCAGGATCTCGTTCTGCTTTACGTCGAAGGTCCTGTCGAGGCAGACTATGAGCCCAGTCCGCACCGGATACTCGAGTGAAGCCCTGTCGATGCCCCTGACAGCTGCCATCATTATCTGGTCGAGGTCCTGCTCTCCGCCCCTGTTCCTCTTCATCGGGTTGAAGCGCAGCTCCATCAGGGTGATGTTGTTCTTCCTGTAGGCGCCCGCTATCGTCTGGTACACAGACCTCTCGATGGCGAGGGGGCTGGACTGGATGAGCTCCGTCCAGTGGAAGAGCGCGAGATAGCCCTCGAACGACTTCTTCTTGGCCGAGTCGACCGTCACCAGGTCGACGAACTTCCAATAGTCCTTCGTCGGGAGCCTTATCCCCTGGGCGTGCGCGATCTCCCACATGACAGCGGGGTCCACTGACCCCCCGAGGTGCACGTGTAGCTCGGCGAGCTCGGTCGACGGGCTGATGTCCTCCATGCCTATCACTGGGGCTCGATGGTCGCCGGCGGCTTCGTAGAAACAGAATAGGACACTGCCACCACCCCGGGGACCTCGTTGGTGATCCTCCTTGATATCCTCTCGAGGACGTCGAAGTCCAGCCGGCTCCAGTCGGCCGTCATGCCGTCCGCTGACTCTACCACCTTCACCGTGACCTCGTGTCCGAGCTGCCTTTCGTCCCCCAAGACCCCGGTGACCATGTCGTCCCCTACGTATGCGAACGCCTGCCAGACCCGCGCATATGCCCCCGCTTCCCTCAGAACCTGTTCGACCACGTCGCTCGCGTCCCTGCAGATCCTGAGCTTCTCGTCGGTGACCTCTCCGACCACCCTCACCGCAAGCCCTGGACCGGGGAATGGGTGCCTGTCCAGCAGGGTCCTGGGGAGCCCCGCGAGCGCGCCCAGCTCCCTGACCTCGTCCTTGTACAGCTCACGCAGCGGTTCGACGACCTTCATGGAGAGCCCCGCCGGGAGTCCCCCCACGTTGTGGTGGGTCTTGATTACCGACGCGGGCCCCGTCGACCTGCCGCTTTCGATCACATCGGGGTAAAGCGTCCCCTGTGCCAGGTACGCGAACGGCCCCCGGCTGCGGGCGAACTCCTCGAACGCCCCGGCGAACGCCTTCCCTATCGCCTTCCTCTTCTGCTCCGGGTCCGTGACCCCGGCGAGGGCCTTCCGGAACAGCCCTGACGCGTCGATAACTTCGACCTTGATTCCCAGTTCGCTTACCAAGATGGTCTCGGTCTGGGCCGCCTCCCCCTTCCTCAGGAGCCCCGTGTCGATGAACACGCACTGCAGCCTGTCTCCGACCGCCCTGCTGAGCAGCGCGGCGGTGACCGAAGAGTCCACCCCTCCCGAGACCGCGCAGAGGACCCGCCCTTCGAGCGCCGAAAGCGACTCGACCGAGTCCCGGAGGAAGCTCTCCATGCTCCAGTTCTTCCTCGCGCCG
>JAKAPN010000166.1 GCA_021822995.1 archaeon | reverse complement strand
CGCGCTCGAGAGCAAGATCGTGCGGCTTGTGAAAGTCCTTTCGTCTTACGGTGGCAAGTGCACCCTCGTCCTCGTCCCTTTCGCGGAGTACCAGCTCGCCACAACAGGTGAGGCAGACGAGCTGGAACCATCGCTCTTCAGGAGGTTCATGCGCATGACATGCGAAGCGCTCGCCCCCTGGTTCGGTGCATCGGCAATTTCGACCGGTGACTCGCTTTCCCAGGCCGCTTCTCAGACCCTCTGGAACATCGGTGCGTTCGACCAGGGTTCCACGCTGCCCGTGCTGAGGCCGCTTCTGACCTTCGACAAGGAGGAGATAATCAGCCTCGCCCGCGCCGTCTCGACCTACGACCTTTCGCTCGAGGACTACAAGGACTGTTGCGCTATCATCACTCGACACCCCAAGACCAGGGTCAAGGCCGAGCAGATCTCCGAGGCGGTATCCCGCATCGGTCTGGACAAGCTGGTCTGGAACGTCATCGAAAGGGCGACTCTCGTCTCGTACAACCCTTCTACCGGAGAGCTGAAGAGCGGGCCGCTCGGAGAAGCGATGCGCAGACCCGGGCGCGTGGTTCCGGAGCCTGTTCCAAGCCCCCTGCCTGGCGCCTCCCGACCCCCGACGCCTAGCTAGCGGCTCCCTTCGGTCCCGCCGAGAGCGAACTTGATGTCGACCATGCCCGCGCCCGGCTTCCTAGATCGGCCGCGTCTTAGCCAACCACGGACGTCGTAGAAGTACTCGTTGCTGTACGGGCAGGCGCCAACGCAGTCTCCCACCCCGATGCACTTTGAGCTCTTGAACTCCCCCTTCGCGATGAAACTGCCGGGGAGGTCTGTGAGCCCGACGGGGCAGGCTTTGGCGCAGTCCTTCGTCTCACAGGTGACGCATACGTTCGGGTCCCTGACCTTCAGTTTGAAGAATCCAAGCCTGCTGACTAGCTGGTTGAACGTCCCCCAGTGGCACCATCCCAACGTCACGCACCCGTAGGTCCCCACGAAGGGGATGGTCACGAAGACGACGTACCACAGGAATCCGAAGTAGAACGTATACAAGAACACCGTCGGGTCTGACCCGAACACGGAAAGATTCAGCACCCCAACCGAGTCCAGGTACGACACCAGGACGGCGGCGATGAGAGAAACCCATACCAGCGAAAACACCGCCCGATACAGGTCAGAAAGCCGGCTGGTCAGGAGCTTCTTCCCCATGCGCGAGGTCCTGTTGAACGTCTTCAACGAGTCATAGAACGTCCCCTGATACATCAGGGCCGCTGTGCAGAACATCGAGCAGAACTGCCTGGCTCCAAAGAGGAAGGAAAGGGCACCCGAGAAAAGGTAAGTGCCGACCAGGGCGAGCAATAGCGCGGGTGCCGCTGGTCCCGATGTGCCGATGCCCATGTTCCACCCCAAGAAGGGTATCTTGGACAGCGCCGAGCCTGGGATCAGGAAGGATGGGAGGAAGACGGAGTAGACCGCGTATGCGACGACGACCAGCCCAAGCCTTACCTTGGTCTCCGGTTCTCTCACCTCCCTTATCCTGAAGACCACCAGCGCTCCCATCTCGGCGCCCATCATGACCAGGAACCAGGGGGACAGGGTTACAGAGGAGAAGAACGCCAGGAAGTCGTACACCCCGGCGCCGAGAGCCCCCACTGGGCCGCCTGATACCTGGACGAGGTTGGCGCTCGCGAAGAGGGCCCCGGCCCCGCTCACCTGCGCGTCCAGGAGCGCCCCCATGAAGAACTCCCCCGCGAACAGCGCGGTGAGAAGCCCGAGGACCCACCACGGGTCTGCCCTCCAGGTCTTCATGCGCGCTGACGTGCCTGACCCGAGAACCACGCCGAGGTAGATCCCCATCTCAGCAACGATGGAGAGGGCGAAGGTCAGGGGGGACTCGCCCAACTCCCATTGGAACAGTCCCACCATCATCGCGGCGTAGGCGCCCAGGAGCAGTATGAGGTACGTCGACAGCTTCCGGTCGACGATGGGGTTCCTCGCGAGGTATTCGAAGGCGTAGACGAACAGCAGCACCATCGTAGCGCTCCCCCCGAATATTCCTACCGCCCGCCAAGTTGGGTCGGCGAAGGCTGGTGGAGAAAGGAACATCACGGCGGACTGGAACAGCACCACGACGAGTATCTGCCGAGGGATCTCCCTCCTCAGGAGGAACGCGGTGAGCCCCATCTCGAACGCCATGGTGAAGAGAAACCAGTAAGAGCTCACCACGGCCGAGAACAGCGGAACGGGTCCGGTTCCCGCGAGCGCAGGAACCCACCCTGCCGCCAGCTGGAACGCCCACCCCATGAAGAACTCGTTCAACAGGACCAGCACCGCCACCGGGGCAGCGGTCGCCCAGCCTCCCCATGCCCTCCCTCCCTGCGACGCTCTATCAGCGGTCGGAGTGGCCTCGGCGAGAAGAGACCGGAAGATGACAAGGACGAAGGGGAGCGCTCCGCCCCCCATGACAATCATATTCAGGACGACCAGGTCGATGAGGACGCTCAGTGCAGGGAAAGTGAAGTAGACGACCGCGCTCACCACCATCGAAAGCATCATCACCAGGACGAACACGACGAGCGGGACCTTCAGTGACCGCGGACGCGACCTGTAATCGACGGTCCACTTCAACGAGTAAGAGATCACCGTTGCCATGGATGCCGCTAGGATCCATAGGGCCAGACTGAACGCAGCCAAACGACGGTCTACCGCCGGACTCCAGGGCCGTTCAAACGAATGTTTTCTCGGCCGCCGCTCTGACTTTAAGGGTTGAGTCGGCCGTGGCGGATCGGCGGAGGCAGCGCCTTGGCTCTCGGGGAATTTTGGTTCCTGATTCTCGGTCTCGCACTCGGCCTGGGTGCGCCCTTCACAATCTTCCGACTCGTTCCACTCTTGTGAGGTTTTGGATTTGACCCAGAGATACGATAGAGCAATGAGAATCCCCGCGAAGATTATGAGGCAGAATCCGAGTTACATCGCTCCCATGCCTCCGAGTATGTTCGAAATGGCTCCCGTTGTTTGGTTCTCTCCAAGAAGGGCGAGGTATGCCGCGCCGATGAGTGCCGCAGCCCCTATACTCAGTCCAAGTAGCCACTTCCATGTGTCAATTAACGGTCGGCCCCTTCACTCCTCTCAAGATAGCAATGTGCAGCCCCGTAACAGGGAGAACAATGACCAATGAAGGTCACAGAACCCGCCGCCCTGAAGCCTCGGGTCAAGGCAGATTTATGAAGGGGTAACGCGGTCGGCCGTCACAGAAATGACAGGCTCTGTGGCGCCGTTGCAGGCAGACAGGTTCCAAGAGGAGGTCGTGAAGTCTCCCCAGCCGGTAGTAGTCGACTTCTATGCCGACTGGTGCGGTCCGTGTAAGATAATCGAACCAGTCATCCACCAGCTCTCAAAGGAGTATGAAGGAAAGGTGAAGTTCGTGAAGGTCGACACCGACGCGAACCAAGAACTGGCCATGCAGTTTGGGATAATGAGCATCCCCACGGTGATGTTCTTCGCGAAGGGCAAAGTGGAGGACATCGTCGTCGGAGCCGTCCCCTCAGCGGTCCTGAAGTCTAAGCTAGAGAACCTGGTAAAGCTGGCGTAGGCCATCTGCTCACCTCTAGCAAGGGGGGCCCTCGCGGCGACACGAGATGAGCGGGTCAGTCTCTGCGAGTGCCGAAGTTAGCCGCCGGCCCCGGATGAAGAGGGCCATCATCATGGGAGCGGTTGTGCTGCTGGTCATCGGTGCGGCAGCTGCCATCGCCTACGTCTTCGCATACTCTCAACCTCCGAGCACAGTCGGCGAGCCCA
>JAKAPN010000165.1 GCA_021822995.1 archaeon | reverse complement strand
GGCGGCAAGGAAGAGGATCCCGGAGCTCCTCGAAGTCGTCGGGCTTGCAGACAGGGCGCAGGAGAAGGTGGAGAAGTACTCGCGAGGGATGAAGCAGCGCCTGCACATAGCGAAGGCGCTTGTCCATGACCCGGAGCTCATCTTCCTTGACGAGCCGACGATAGGCCTCGACCCGGGGGGCGCCAGGGACATCAGGAACATGGTGAGGGAGCTGAAGGCGCAGGGGAAGACCATACTGCTCACCACCCATTACATGTTCGAAGCCGAAGAGCTCTGCCAGAGGATAGCGGTCATCTCGAAGGGGAAGATCGTCGCCCTGGACACCCCTTCTGAGCTGAAGAACATGGTCAGGGACATCTCCGTCATCGAGCTGCGCACCTATGGGGCGACGATGGAGTACGTCGAAGCGCTCAGGAAGCTCCCCAACGTAGTCAGGGTCGTCGCTGACCTCGAGTCCGAGCAGCAGTCGGTCAGGGTCCAGACCCCGCTCGGCGCCGACCTCCTCCCGAAGGTCATCGCAGCGCTCCCGCCAGGGGCGAAGATCATCGACAGGACGATAAAGGAGCCGACTCTGGAAGACGCATACCTCAGGCTGGTCGAAGAGTGATGGGGACGATGGAATCGCTCACCCCGGGGAAGCAGGTGGAGGGGAGGGTCGGCAGGATAATCCAGGTGCTGAAGGCCTCCATCTTCCTGACGAGCAAGCTCTTCTTCGCCGACCCCCAGTGGCTGATCCCGAACATCATCGCGCCGTTCATCTTCACGCTCGTGGCCTTCTTCCTCTTCCAGGGGGAGACGTCCAGCAGCTCGTTCCTCCTCTACCTGGTCCTTGGCGCCGGACTGATGGGGATGTGGGGGACCACGATCTACGCTTCCGCCAACTCGATAGGGTTCGACAGGTGGAACGGGACAATGGAGGCGACCCTCGCCGCGCCGATACCTCTCTCGTGGATAGCCCTGGGGCGGGTCCTCTTCAACACCCTGCAGGGGATCCTCAACGCCGTCCTCATCCTCGTGATCGGACTCGCGTGGTTCAGGGTGGGGTTCGGGCTTGTGAACCCACCCGCCTTCTTCCTCGCCTCGATCGTCACCTTCCTCTCCCTCTCCGCCTTCGGCCTGCTCATGACGACCGTTCTCATCCTTTCAAGGAAGGGAGGGTTCATCACCAACTCGATGGAGATACCGGTGTACATCGCCACGGGGACCATGTTCCCCATCATCCTTCTCCCGGTGGTGTACCTCCCGTTCGCGTTCATGCTGGCACCGACCTGGGGGATAGAAGCGATCAGGCTGGCCGCCCTGCCGGGATACGTGGGGCTGCCTACGACCTACACGGAGGACATGGTGATCATGATCCTGGAGACCTTCGCCTACCTTGGCCTCGCCTTCTTCCTGTTCAAGAAGGTGGAAGCTTATGCGAAGAGGATAGGGACAATTGAAGACTACTGAGGAGAGCGGGCTCCTCAGCGCCAGCTCGCGGCTCCAGATGGCCCTCAGGGTGTTCAGGGGGGCCTTCTTCTTCGGGCGGAAGGGGCTGATAATCTGGGACAGCTGGGAGATGTGGATAATGCAGATAGTGATCACCCCCATCGCCCAGATAGGTTTCTTCGCTTTCCTCTCGGTCTATCTGAAGTACCCGACGTCGGTGACCCAGTTCATAGTCATCGGGAACGCGCTGCAGTCGATGTCTTTCTCAGCCGTCTTCGCCGTGGCGAACATCACCTCCCAGGACAAGTGGCAGGGGACGCTCCCAAGCACCATGGTGACCCCGGCCAACAGGGTGGCGCTGTTCGTGGGGAGGGCCTGGTTCCAGGTCCTGCTTTCGGCGCTCATAGCGGCCGCCGGGCTCCTCTACGCCGGCGTAATCTTCGGGGTGAGCTTCGCGACAGCCGACTTCGCAGGGATAGCCGTCGTGGTCCTGCTGACAAGCATGGCCATGATCAGCTTCGGCCTTCTTATCAGCTCGGTGGGGCTGTACATGCGGACCGCGCTCATCGTGGCCAACATCTTCCTCTTCGTGACCCTCCTGCTGAGCGGAGTGAACTTCCCGGTCACCGAGCTCCCCGCCTGGCTCCAGCCTGTGGCATGGGTCATCCCGCTCACCTACGGCACCGAGGCCGTGAGGATGGCCATCTCGGGCGCCTCCCTCTGGTCCCTCCTCCCGATCTTGGGGTGGGAAGGGCTGGACGGGCTGCTGGTGCTCGTCGTCGGGTTCGCCCTGTTCTCCGGCTTCGAGTCGCTCTCGCGGAAGACCGGAAGGTTCGAAGAGTACTAGCCCCCTGCCGCCTGGCATGAGGCTGCACCTGGACAAGCCAGGCATCAGGGCCCTGGGGGTCGCCGAAAGCTTCAGGCAGGGACAGAGGCGCTCCGTCCTCGCCGGCGTGGTGATGCGCAGCGACTGCGTGGTCGACGGCATGGGCTTCGGGAGGACCAGGGTCGGGGGAGACGACGCGACCGACTCGATCGCCAGGCTCTACCGCAGGCTTGCCAGGAACGACATCAACCTGGTCATGGTGTCGGGCGCCATACTGAGCCTGTACAACATAGTCGACGTCGACAGGCTCTCGGAAAAGACGAAGCTCCCGGTCGTCTGCCTGACGTACAGGGAGACTTCCGGCATCGAAGGGGCCATACGCCTCCACTTCCCGGAGAAGGCCGAGGAGAAGCTGCTGGCATACCGGAAGCTGGGGAAGAGGACTGGGGTCCGGCTGCGGACCGGGAAGAGGGTCTTCGTCAGGTCCGCCGGCCTTGAAAGCAGAGACGCCGGGCGGGTCCTCGACGCGTTCACGCTGCAGGGGTCGGTCCCGGAGCCGGTCAGGGTCGCGAGGCTGCTCGCCAGGGCGGCGGCCGCTAGATGAGCTTGACCCCGGGGTTCATCACCCCCTTCGGGTCGAAGAGCGCCTTCACCTCCTTCATTATCCAGTAGGTCCGCGGGTACTGCCTCTCGACGTACGGCGCCCTCAGCCTCCCGTCGCCGTGCTCCCCTGTCATCGAGCCCCCCATCTTCCAGACAGCCTCGAAGCACTCGTCCATCAGCCCCCGCATCGCCTTCGCGCCCGCCAGGTCCGACTGGTCCACGAGGGGCCTCGCATGGAGGTTCGCGTCCCCGGCGTGCCCGTACATGATGTACCCCAGCCCCCGGCTCCCGAACTGGCCCGTGAGGACCCTCACCAGGTCCCCCAGCCTCTCCGGGGGCACGACGAGGTCTTCGACGCCCGGCGCGAGCGACCGGGGTCCCTCCCTTACCCCCTGCGCGAGCGACAGCGTCTCGTTCCTCACGTCCCAGGCCGCCTGTATCTCGGAAGGGTCGGACAGCACGGTCGGGTCCAGCCCGGCCACGGAGGACGAAGCCACCCGTTCCAACGCGTCCTCCCTGGTCCCGGGGCCGTCGAGCTCGCAGAACAGCAGGTATTCTTCCTCGGACTTGGAATACGGTGCGACCCTCCCCCACTTCCCGACCCTGCGGAAGACTGACTTGTCCACCAGCTCCAGAGCAGCCGGCCGGTGCTCCCTGAACGCGCCGACCGTCTTGTCCATCGCGGCAAGAGAGGTCTCGACGATGAACAGGATGCGCCAGGCTGGGCGGGGGGCGGTCCTGAACGAGACCCGCGTCGTCACCCCGAGCGTCCCTTCAGACCCCACGAAGAGCCGCGGAACGTCCAGGGTCTCGCCATGGAGCGCCTTTTCGAGCCTGTACCCGGAAGAGTTCTTCGTGACCCTCGGCCTTTCGTCTTCAATCGCCTTCCTGTTCTCGAGCAGGATCGAAGCGAGCCTTGCGATTCTCGGCTCGGCCGGG